>NZ_JANSIR010000107.1:6380-24062 GCF_047462155.1 Synechococcus sp. OH2 | reverse complement strand
GCCCAGCAGAACAAGCTGGAACAGCAGTGGCAGGCCTTCCAGGACTTCCCTCACCCCCAATCTCTCCCTCAGGGACTCCCTCACCCCCAACCCCTCTCCCTGAGGGAGAGGGGAGTTAGAGCAGCGCGTTCGCGACAGCGTTGCGTTAATGACTTATGGAAATGAAAAGGGGATCGCCTGGATCCCCTCGGTCTTCAGAAGTTCGGAGCCAATGCCGGGTTGCCTGAGACTACGGCTTCAGCTCGCTGGGGATGCGCTCCCCGAAGAGAACTGTGTAGAGAATGCGGTAGATGTCGGTGTTCAGGATCCCGGTGGTGGGCACCAGCTCTTGGGCGTTCAGGCCCGCCGCGCGGGCGATAACTCCACTGCCGGCGTCGTCTCCAGTGGCCCACGCCACCGCAAAGGGGCGGCGGTTGCCGTTCTTGTCGGGTGCTGAAACAAATGGCTTCGTACCCGTGCCCTCGACGCCATCGATGGGGGCGCCGCTTTCTTCGGGGTCAGTGGGGGGCAGCGGCTCATCGGCAGACTCCACATCCACCAACTGCATCCCGCCGGCGTTGCTGTCGCTGGTGGTGATCATGAAGGTTTTGGGATTCTTCTCGATGAAGTCGAGAATTACCCCAATGGCATCGTCAGCCCGCTTCATGGCCTCCAGGCAGCCGGAAGCATTGAGGTTGTTGCACATGTTGTCGGTGCCCTCTTCCTCAATGACGGCGAAGAAGCCCTTGGGATTGCGGGAGATCCGCTCCAGGGCAAACTGCGTCATCTCGGCAATGGTGGGCGCGCTGGCGATGTAGTTGGGCAAGTTTTCTTTGCGCAGCTCTTCTTCAGGTTTGTCGTAGAAGGTGTCCTCTACGTTGAACACCCCCAAAACCTTGGCGGCATCCGCCGGCAGCTTCAGCAGCTCATCGCGGGTGTAGACGACGGCATACCCTTTTTTCTTGGCTTCCTCGATGAGGTTGCGGCCATCCTTGCGCTTCCCTTGGCCAAAGCGCCCCTGGACACCTTCCGGCAACAGCCATTCCTCACCGGCCCCCAGGATGATGTCTACCCCCGACTCCACCACTTCCAGGGCGATCTCTTCGTAGTCGCTGCGCTTGGGAGCTTCAGCAACAAAAGCAGCCGTCCCCGGCTCGATGATGGATCCCGACTGCACCAGGGCCGTCCCCAAACCCGCCGCCACAGCATCTTCCATGATCGTGTTCAGGGTGCCGTTGGCCGAGGGATACTCCTTGCCGTCCGGATCCAAGCCAAAAGATGCGCCATGCACACGAGTGCCTGTGGCATGCGTCACCGCCCCGGCGTTGGAGGTTCCACCCAATAGGTCAAGGTGATGGCCACGATAGGTGGTGATGACAGGCAGACGATCCCAGTTCAAGAAGCCATCCGGGCCGTAGTGGAGAATGCGCGTGATGTCCCAGTGGGAGGCCGAAGTGCCATCGGGGTGGAAAAAGATCGCCCCGTTGCCGGTCGGCTTCGGCGCCGCCTGGGCCAGGCTAGAAAAAAGGGAAGAGGACAGTAGGCACAGCGTTGCGGCCAGAGCTGCCCTCAGAGAATGGTTACGCATAGTAAACCTGCCCTTGCTTGTTCAAGGCTGAACGTCAAGGAAAGTAACACAGCCTTGGATTCCTTAGCAAGGTCACAGGCAAAACCAGCGGCAGAGCCCACTTGCAACAATGGCCTACCGCTTATGTCTATACCTAGAGTTAACTATCTCTTAACCACCTCATAACGTCAAGGCTGCTCGTAGAGCTCCAGGGCCCAGCCGGCTTCAGGTCAAGCGGCTCTTTTAGAAGTAAGCGTCGAACTTTTGGCCTGCCAGGCCTGCCTAAGCTGTCGGAGTTGTCGTTGCCAACGCTGCAGTTCCCCGGCTGCCAGCGGGATCCCGCCAAAGCGCACCTCCAGGTAGCGCTGCAAGAACTGGATGGCGAGCTCGGCTTGGGGCAAGTTGGACTGGCGCAAGTGTTCTAGGCAGGCTTCTGGCCCCAGGTGGGCTGGGATCCCCACTGCCGTCGCCAGCTCCCGCAGTTGGAGGTAAAGTCTGGAGATTGCCTGGCGGCGCCGCTGCGATTTGGGCAGGGCCGTCGGGATCCAGCGCATGCCGGCAAAGGCCAGACTTGGCAGCAGGATCCCGATCATCCAGGTGGGCCATTCTGGGGGCGGCTGCCACAGGGATCCCATCACCACCCCATTGCCAAGTGTGGCCAAGAGGATCCATCCCCCATCGCGCCAGTGCAAAGCCTGGTAGCGGCGGCGGCGGCCCCAGTAGGCCGTGAAGCCAGTGATGACCATCACCCCCACCAGCGGCAGGCTGTTTTGCTGCAGGCTTTGCCCCCAGCCCACCAAGCTGCGGCGGAGGGCGGCAACGACATCCTCCTGCTTTTGGGGAGCGGTCACGCGGCTGGCCAGCTCCTGAATCTGCCGCCAGATCTGCCGCTGGGTGGATAGGTCGTACTGGATGACGTACTTAAACCAACGGAAGCGCAGGCTGTCGTAAAAATCCTGCAGGGGATCCCACCAGCTTTGCCGCTGGCTGACATTGGCCTCTGGCGGCGTGGCGTCGAAGCGGATCCATCCATAGGGGCCAAAGGGGATCTCCGTCCAAGAATGGGCATCGGCGTTGCGCACCGCCAGGTACTTTTCCTGCGCCACCCAGCGCCCGCCCAAAAAGCCATTGACCACGCGGGCCGGGATGCCAATGCTGCGGGCCAGCACCGTCAGGGCGGTGGCAAAGTATTCGCAGTGGCCGCGGCGGTGGGTAAACAAAAAGGCCTCCAAAGGCGGCTCGGCCCCGGGATCCGGCAGATCTGTGGTGTAGGCGTAGTTCTCCAGCAGGTAGTTCTGCAGAGCCGCTACCTTGCCAAAGACATCGGGGATCCCAGCCGTGATCTCCTCTGCCAAGGCGGGAATGCGCGGATCTAGATCTGCCGGCAACTGCAGGTAGGCTGCCCGCTGGATGGGGTCAAGAGCACTCAGCAGCTCCTCCTGGCTAAGCTGGCGCAGGCGGGGCTCCAGATCGCGGGGGATCCAGCTCACGGCGCGGTAGAGATAGAGCAGCCGGGGGGGCAGAGAATGGCTGACATCCCCGCTCTCGTGCAGGAGGAGGCGGCGAGTTTGCCGTTGCCATGCCTGCTGAGGGGTCATCACTCCACCCCGATCCAACCACTCCACCTCCAGCAGCGGCGCCACTCCAAAGACGGTGTTGGTGGCCAGCGGCTCTAGGTAAATCCGCTGCTCCAGGGGGAAGAACTGGAGGTCGCTGGCGGTGGGGATCAAAGGGGAAGCCGAGAGATCAAAGACCCCTGCTGCAGTGGGGAAAATCGGGATCGCGCGGTTCAGCGTCCGCGACCAAGCCCGCCCGTCGTAGCGATCAAAGCTGATCCCCCGCCAGTAGAGGGACTCCACCTGGGGCGGCACCCCCGCCGGGAACTCCACCCGCATGACAACAGTGCTGTCGGTCTTGAGGGTGCCGAACTCCCCCAGGCTGACTTCCTCGGCAAAGCCGGTGGTCATCACCGGCGAGCGGGCCTGCCGGCCTAGGAGCCCCAAGCTAAGGCGCGGAAAGAGGAAAAACAAAACCACCGCGAGAAGGGTTGCCAGCAAAGCCAGGGATCCAAGCAACCCCAGAAAGTTGAGGTCGATCCCGCGGACTTGGCTAGCCGCCTGGGGGTGCTGCTCCGCCTGCAGGCGCAGGTGATAGAGGGTGAGGTTAACCAGCCCCACCCCCACATACAGCAGGAATAAAAACCCAAAGCTGATGTCCTCGTTAAAGAGGGTGGCGATGGCCATCAAAAGCAAAGACAACACCGCCAACTGAATGTGGTCGGCTGCCCGCTCCCGCTGAAACAACTTGGCCCCCGTAAGGTAGAGCACCAGGCCTATGGCCCCATCCGAAAGCGGCAGCACGCCCGCAAGCACCAGGGCCGCCAAGCTGACCAGCACGCTCACCGTCAGGGGCATCCACAGGGGCGCATAGCGGGCAAAGCTAATGCGGGGCGGCTCCCAAAACCAACTGGCAGCCCCCGCCGCCAAGCAGACGGCGATAACCGCCGGCGACAGGGCCTGATCCCCAAGGCAGAGGGCCGTAAAGGCAATCCCCACCAGCAGGTAGATGAAGAGCTTTTGGACGGCAAGCAGTGGCCAGGTCATGGGCTAGGTTGCTTCGGTCACATCCTCCTGCACTCAAGCTGACGCAGAGAGCCTTCAGCGGGGAGCAATTGCAAGAACCCTCAGCAAGTAGACACAGAATGCCGCCCTGCGGAGGTGTAAAGGCCTAGGGCCCGCCAACGCCAACAGATTCCGGCGCCGCCGTTCTCCCTAGCCGCCTCGATTCTGCCACAGATCCCCAACCCCCTGCCCCCCTATTGCCGCCACCCCTTGCGATGGGGAGAAGACAGACTTCTGCTACAGCACTAGAATCGTTAATGTTCCTTAACTTTTGTTGTTTTTCGACTCGCCAATTTTGGGCAGAGTCTCCACCCACGCTGCGCACAGAGGGGATGAGATGTCCGGCCAAAACGAAATCCATGTGGTGGGGGCACGGCAGCACAACCTCAAAAACCTCGAGCTGCGGATCCCGCGCAATCGCCTGGTGGTGTTTACCGGCGTCTCCGGGTCTGGAAAATCTTCTCTGGCCTTCGACACCATCTTTGCCGAGGGGCAGCGGCGCTACGTGGAGTCCCTTAGCGCCTATGCGCGGCAATTTCTGGGGCAACTGGACAAACCGGATGTAGACCGCATCGAGGGCTTGAGCCCAGCCATTGCCATCGACCAAAAGTCCACCAGCCACAACCCCCGCTCCACGGTTGGCACCGTTACCGAAATCTACGACTACCTGCGGCTGCTGTATGGGCGGGCCGGGATCCCCCACTGCCCCCATTGTGACCGGGTGATTGCCCCCCAGACGGTGGATCAAATGGTGGACCAGATCCTGGCCCTGCCGGAGCGGACGCGCTTTCAGTTGCTTGCGCCCGTGGTGAGGGGAAAAAAGGGCACCCACGCAGCGCTCTTGCAAAGCCTGCGCCAGCAGGGGTTTGTGCGGGTGCGCATCGACGGCCAGGTGCGGGATCTCAGCGAGGAAATTGAGTTGGCCAAAAACAAGGCCCACACCATTGAGGTGGTGGTGGATCGGCTGGTTAAGGGCCCCAACATCGCAGAGCGGCTGGCCGATTCCCTGACCACCTGTCTGCGCCAGTCGGGGGGACTGGCGGTGGTGGAGCTCTTGCCCCGCGAAGACGAACGGGAACACCTGCTGCAAAAAGTAGCCGAGGTGGCGGGGCAGTACCTCAACGGCAAGCCAACGGAGCTGATCTTTTCGGAACAATTTGCCTGCCCCGAACACGGCTCCGTGCTGGGCGAGCTGTCGCCGCGGCTATTTTCCTTTAACTCCCCCATCGGCGCCTGTCCCGTCTGTCACGGCCTGGGCTTTGAACCCATCTTCGACCCCGACCGGATCGTGCCGGACCCCAAGCTCCCCCTCTATGCGGCCATTGCTCCCTGGGCGGAGCGGGAGAACCCCTACTATCTGGCGCTGCTGGCGGGGGCTGCTAAGGCCTTTGGCTTTGAGCTCAGCAGCCGCTGGTGCGACCTTACCCCCGAGCAGCAGCAGCTCCTCCTCTACGGCAGCGACCAGGAGATCTACGTTGAGGCGGAATCCCCCCAGGGGAGCCGGGGCTACTACCGCCGCTTTGAAGGGGTGATCCCGCAGTTGCAGCGGCACTACCAAGAAACCACCTCCGAAACCTACCGGCAAAAGCTGGAGACCTACCTCACCTACCGCCCCTGCGCTGCCTGTGGCGGATCCCGGCTGCGGCCAGAGGCCCTGGCCGTGCGCGTCGGTGGCTACCGCATCACGGATCTCACCGAGATCTCCATCCGCGACTGCCTGCAGCGCCTGGAGCAGCTCCAGCTCACCCCCCGCCAAGCGCAGATTGCCGAGCTGGTGCTGCGGGAGATCAAAACCCGCCTGCAGTTTTTAATTGACGTGGGCCTTGACTACCTCACCCTGGCCCGACCGGCCATGACCCTTTCGGGGGGCGAGGCGCAGCGGATCCGGCTGGCCAGCCAGATTGGCTCCGGCCTGACGGGGGTGCTCTACGTGCTGGACGAACCCTCCATTGGCCTGCACCAGCGGGATAACCAACGCCTCTTGCAAACCCTATTCCGCCTACGGGATCTGGGCAACACCTTAATTGTGGTGGAACACGATGAAGAGACCATTCGCGCCGCCGACCACATCGTGGACATTGGCCCTGGCGCTGGCATCCACGGCGGAGAAGTGGTGGCCCAAGGATCTCTAGCCGACGTCCTAGCCTGCGAGCGCTCCCTCACCGGCGCCTATCTGGCGGGGCGGCGGCGGATCCCAACCCCAGCTCAGCGGCGACCTGGCAAAGCCGTCTCCCTCAAGCTCACCGATGCCCACAAAAACAACCTCAAGCACATCGATGTGGAGATCCCCCTGGGCAAGCTGGTCTGCGTCACCGGCGTCTCCGGCTCCGGCAAGTCCACCCTGGTCAACGAGTTGCTCTACCCTGCCCTGCAACACTACCTCGGCCAGAAGGTGCCTAAGCCAACGGAAATGGGGGAGCTACACGGCATCGAACACATCGACAAGGTCATTGTCATCGACCAATCCCCCATTGGCCGCACCCCCCGCTCCAACCCCGCCACCTACACGGGCCTCTTTGATCCCATCCGCCAGGCCTTTGCCCAGACTCTAGAGGCCAAGGCCAGGGGCTATCACTCTGGCCACTTTTCCTTCAACGTCAAGGGGGGGCGCTGTGAAGCCTGCAAAGGGCAGGGGGTGAACGTGATTGAAATGAACTTCCTGCCGGATGTGTATGTTACCTGCGAAGTGTGTGGGGGCAGCCGCTACAGCCGCGAGACCCTCCAGGTCAGGTACAAGGGCAAAAACATCGCCGAAGTCCTAGACATGACGGTGGGGGAGGCGCTGGAGTTTTTTGCCGCCCTACCCCCTGCCGCCAAGATTCTACAGACCTTGGCCGATGTGGGCCTTGATTACATCAAGCTGGGGCAGCCCGCTCCGACGCTTTCCGGGGGGGAAGCGCAGCGGGTGAAGCTGGCGGCAGAACTGGCCCGCCGCTCCACCGGCAAAACCCTCTACCTGCTCGATGAACCCTCCACCGGCCTGTCCTTCTACGACGTTCACAAGCTCTTGAATGTTCTGCAGCGGTTGGTGGATGCGGGCAACACCGTGCTGGTGATCGAGCACAACCTGGACATCCTCCGCTGTGCCGACTGGATTATTGACCTGGGGCCGGAAGGGGGCGACCAGGGCGGCCAGATTGTTGCCGTCGGCACCCCTGAGGAAGTGGCCGAGCAGCCCGGATCCCACACGGGGCGCTACCTAAAGCAGGCTTTGCAACAACATCCCCCCGGTCAGTAAGAAAGGGAGCGGATGCATGCCTAGTTGTTTGCACTATTTGCCCGCCAAACTAAGGAAAAAGCTCTGCAATGACTTCGTTGGAAAACAGCCAGCCCTCGGGCGGGATCAGTCGCAGTCGCCCTCCTTCGCAACTGGCCCAACCTTTTTCAAAATAGGGATCTAGACGCCGCAAAGCCTGCTCCACCCTCGCAGGGCCAAAGCGCTGCCGTAAAGTTGCCAAATCCAGCCCTTCCTGCAAACGCAGCCCCAACATCACCGTGTCCATCCAGATTTCTTCTGCAGAGGCCGGTGGCGGGAGAGGGTGAACTTGGGCTTTGACCTGTTCAAAATACTTATGGAGAGTTTTCGGCTGTTGAATGCGCCGCCCCCCTTCGTAGCCGACCGATCCCATGCCAAAGCCAAAGTAGGGGCGATTTTCCCAGTACACCCGGTTGTGGCGACAGGCATACCCAGGGCGGGCAAAATTGGAGATCTCGTAGTGGATGTAGCCGGCTTGGGTGAGCAGCTCCCGCGCCATCAAGTACATTGCAACTGTGATTTCCTCAGGGGGCAAAGGGGTATCCCCCGGTCGGTACATCCGACCAAAGCGGGTTCCCGGCTCAATGGTTAAATCATAGATGGAGACATGGGTAGGCTTGATCTCAAGAACAGCCTGCAGCGATTGCTGCCAGTGCGCCAACGTCTGGTAGGGCAGTCCAAAGATCAAGTCCAGGTTGAAATTCGCAAAGCCCACTGCCTGCAAGTCGGCCACAGCTTCGTAAACTTCTTCCACTCCATGCAGGCGACCGCAGGCGGCCAGCAGCTCCGCTTGAAAGGCCTGTACCCCCAGGCTAATGCGGCTAACCCCCAGATCCCGGTAGCCCGCCAACTGCTCCCGCGTCAGGGTGCCGGGGTTGGCCTCGAGCGAAATCTCGCAGTCAGGATGTAAGGGGATCCT
Organism: Synechococcus sp. OH2; assembly: GCF_047462155.1. NCBI lineage: Bacteria > Bacillati > Cyanobacteriota > Cyanophyceae > Synechococcales > Synechococcaceae > Synechococcus > Synechococcus sp. OH2. The sequence goes on along the minus strand of NZ_JANSIR010000107.1, from coordinate 15,720 downwards.
CTCCCTGAGTTGAACCAAGATCCGGCCCAATTGCTCCACCGTCAGCAGGGAAGGGGTGCCGCCGCCAAAGAAAATGCTGGTCAAGGGTTCGGGATCCCCGGCCAAATGGCGGTAGCGGTAGGCCCCCCCGATCTCTTGGCAGAGCACCTGCACATAGGTTTCTATTAGCTCGCGCGTGCCTAGGCCGGTGGCAAAATCGCAGTAATGGCAGCGCTGCCGGCAGAAGGGGATGTGCAGATAGGCGGCCTCTGGCCAGCCAAGCTGAGTGGAGAGGGCAAAGTCTTCTGCGGAGGCTGCAACCACCATAGCTCCCTACCTTGCTAAAACCACTATACTGGTAGGCTTCTAAGGGATCCCATGAACGCTGTGCGCCTGGCGGTGATTGACTACGAGGCCGGCAACCTGCATTCGGCTTGCAAAGGGCTAGAGCGGGCTGGAGCCGAGGTGCAACTGGTAACAGGGCCGGCTGGGCTAGCGGCTTTTGATGGCCTCGTCCTGCCGGGAGATGGGGCCTTTGACCCAGCCATGCAGCAGTTGCGGGCGCGGGGCTTTGTGGAGGCTCTCCAAGAAGCAATCGAGCGGCAGCAGCCCTTTCTGGGCATCTGCCTTGGGCTGCAGGTTTTGTTTGAGGGGAGCGAAGAGGGGGTGGAGCCAGGGCTGGGCCTTGTACCCGGACAAGTGCGACGCTTTCAACCGGAGCCAGGCCTGCGCATCCCCCACATGGGCTGGAACCAGTTGCACCTCACCCAGCCCCTGTCTCCTCTTTGGGCAGGGATCCCTGACCAAAGCTGGGTTTACTTTGTCCACTCCTATCATGCCGTGCCCGAGGATCCCAGCTGGGTGGCCGCCACTACCCAACACGGCAGCCAAACCTGTGTGGCCGCCCTTGCCCGCGGCGCCTTGTTTGCCACCCAATTTCACCCCGAAAAGTCTGGCCCTGTAGGCTTGAAGATATTGCAAAACTTTGTCGAGTTTGTTGCCCGTCGCTTGCCTGCTGCCCGAGCTTAGCGTTCCATGAACTACTGGTTGATGAAATCGGAGCCCAGCGTCTACAGCATCTGGGATCTGCAGCGGGAGGGCCAAACCCTCTGGGACGGCGTGCGCAACTCCCAAGCCCGCAACTACCTAAAAGCCATGCAGGTGGGGGATCGCGCCTTTTTCTACCACTCCAATGCTAACCCTCCCGGTATTGCCGGCCTGATGGAGATCCGAGAAACCCAGGTGGTGGATCCCAGCCAATTTGATCCCACCAGCCCCTACTACGATCCCAAGTCAACTCCTGCAGCGCCCCGCTGGCACACGGTGCGGGTGGAATTCGTCGCCGCCTTTGAGCGCTTGATCCCTTTGGCCGAGTTGCGGGCCACTTTTACCCCTGCAGAGTTGGAGGTGGTGCGGCGAGGTACGCGCCTATCGGTGATGCCCGTTTCCCAAGCTGTTGCAGAGCGGCTGCTGGCCTTGGCGACCTCTTCTCCCTAGCTCTACCAGCTTGGAGCAAGCTAGCCGGGACTCCCTACCTCTGGCAGAGGGATCCTTGCCAAAACCTTCAAAAGCCAAAGGCTGAGAGGCCCCAGCGCTGCAAGCTCTCGAAAGCGGCGTAGGCCGTTAAATCCGGCTGCAAGGGCGTAATCGACACATAGCCTTCGGCAACCGCCCGCACATCGGAGCAGGGATCCACCTCCTCTTCCACCACCTCTCCTGCCAGCCAGTAGTAGGCCTTGCCACGGGGATCTACCCGTTTCTCGTAGAGATCCGTGTACTTGCGCCAGGCTAGGCGGGCCAAGACCATGCCGCGTATTTCAGCCAGCTCTAGCGGGGGCACGTTGACGTTCAACAGCATCGGCTTCTCTAAAGGCTTCAGGCTCAGCTTCTCCAGCAGCATCAGCACCACCTGGGCCGCCGGCTGAAAATCCTGGTGGGTAAAGCTGGCCAGGCTCACCGCTAGGCTGGGGATCCCTTCCAATAGCCCTTCCATGGCCGCTGAGACGGTGCCGGAGTAGAGTACATCGGTGCCCAAATTGGCTCCCTGATTGATGCCGGAAATCACCCAATCGGGGGGGCGGTCTAGTAGCCCATCCAAACCCAGCTTGACACAGTCCGAAGGCGTGCCGGAACAGGCCCAGGCTTGCACCTCTGGCGGAAACCCCTCCCGCACCGGATCCACCCGCAGCGGTTTGTGCAGCGTCAAGGCGTGGCCAGTGGCCGAGCGCTCCCGATCCGGGCAGACTACCGTCACCTGGTGCCCGCCTATCTGAGCCAGCGCTGCCGCTAAACACCGCACTCCCGCCGCTTGGATGCCGTCATCGTTGCTCACGAGAATTTTCATCGGTGCCCCTCCTCACCGCCTCCAAGCAACCCGGCTGCCCTCATCATGCTATCTGCTGCCAAGCCTACAGCCGGCCAGGAGCCAGGAAAAAACGAAGAGTGCGGCTTCCGCATGTTATTATTGAGCGTAGCCCTGTGAACAACATCCGTATAACCACGGTGTTGTTCTATGAATCTTAAGTGTCATTATGAAGCTAAGGTAAAGCCACTGCCGAAGTTCCCTTCCTCCTGGTTTATCCTTCCGCTAGGGTCTGGCCTTTTCTTTCAAACTCTTTTGATGGCTCGATGGAGCGGAAGAGGCGGCAAAGTTCATCTAGTTACTCAATTGACAGGAAGCCTATCCCATGTCCCTAGTTTCCATCACATCGGCAGCGGAGGCTCAGGAATGGCGGGAACTCTGCCAGTGGGCCGAAGAGCACTACCGCTGTCGCACTTTTCCCAAGGACGTGCGCATCCCCACCCGTCCGGGCCTGGTCTACATCCCCCAAGAAGGCGTGGTGCGCCTAGTTAGCCAAACGCCGGAGCGGCGGGAGGTTTTTGTCGGGGTTATCACACCCCGCGTGCCCTTTGAGCTGAGCAACCCGGAGCGCTTTGAGCTAAAAGCTTGCACCCATGTCGATCGCACCACCGTAATGTGGTTTTACTGGCAGGATCTGGAGCAGTGGCCCTATCTGCACCAGAAAGTTCAAGAAAGCTTCCGTCAGCAACTGCAACGCAAGTTGCTTTGGTTAGGCAACTTGGGCCAACGGCGTGCCATTGACCGCCTGAAGGGCTTCCTAACGCTGTTGATTGAAGAGTACGGGCAGCCCTGTGAACAGGGGATGTACCTCCCTTGGACACTCACCCACGCCCAGATTGGGGACGCCATTGGGGCTACGCGCGTAACGGTTACTCGCCTGCTGGGATCCCTGCGCTCGAAAGGGTTTGTGCAGGTGCTGGATCAAAACTTAATTTGCCTTCCCAACGGGGTGAAGCTGCAGTCCGTGCCAAAAAAGGCGGCTAGCGCCTAAGCTATGGGTCTGCAGCTCTACTACCGTGCGTGGGGAGAAGGGATCCCTTCCCTGCCCATCCTGCTGCTCCACGGCCATCCGGGCAATGCTGACTGCATGGAAGTTTTTGCTGGGGCGGTGGCGGGGATGCACCCCTGTGTGGCGCCGGATCTGCGTGGCTATGGGCGTTCGCAGGTACGGGATCCCTTTGAGATGGCAACTCACCTAGAGGACTTGCAGGAGCTGCTGGATTGCCTGGGCTGGCAGGAGTGTCTGGTGTTGGGCTGGTCGTTGGGTGGGATCCTGGCCCTGGAGTTGGCCTTGCGCCTGCCGCAGCGGGTCAAGGGCTTGGTTTTGGTAGCCAGCGCCGCCTGTCCTCGTAGCAACCATCCCCCCATCACCGTTTGGGATCAGCTTAACACCGGCATTGCTTCGCTGCTCAACTGGCTTTGGCCCGGCTGGAGTTGGAACATCAACACCTTTGGCCGCCGCTCTCTCTACCGCTACCTCATCCAGCAACACACCCCAACCGCCTATCGCTACTTGGCCCAGGTGGCTTTGCCTGCCTATCTGCACACCTCTCCCCAAGCCCGCCGCGCTTTGCGCACCGCCCTGCAACAGGGCTACAACCGCGAGAGGGAACTGCAGCAGCTGCGCCTACCCGTGTTGCTCCTGGCCGGCGAGCGGGATCGCCACATCACCGCCGCTAGCAGCCTGGCCACCGCCCGCCTTCTACCCCAGTGCACCTGCATTGTCTATCCCGATGTGGCCCACCTCTTCCCGTGGGAGATCCCTGAACAGGTAGGACGGGATCTGCGTCGCTGGCTTAGCGCTCAGGACTGGGACAAAGGGAGCTCTTCTAACCCACCCTCAGCGGAAGGAGCCGCAGCCTGAACCTGGACCAACTTGCGCAGCCGGGCAAAGGCCTCTTCCTCCAGCCGGATCTGCTGCTGCTGTTCTTCCGGGGTGCGCAGGCGTTTCCCCAGCGGCTGTTGCAGCGTGCCCAAAAGTAAGGGCTCGGAGACGCCCGGCTCAGGATGGATGACGGTGCGGGCCTGCAGGGTAAATCCCGGCGAGCCGGTGGAGAAGCGACCGGAGGACGCCAAATCGCTGGCCGCCTGCTTCAGCGTGAGGATCAGATGCTCTGGGGTAATGTCCGGGCTGACGGCGATGACCGCCCGCTCTGCCCCTTGGTCATAGACCGTGGTGTAGGGGGCAGCGCCGGGAATGCGGGAGCGAAAGATCGGCCCCAAACTGAGGGCAAAACAGCCCGCCGTCAAAACCAGCGTAAAGGCCGTGTAGCCCACCAGCGAAAACTTCCAAGGCCAGTTGCGGAGCCAGGCCAGCAGGGTAAGCAGAGCCAGCAGACCCGCCACCCCCAGCCCCACCTGGGTGGCAGAGGCGAAGAAAGATTGCAAGGATCCATCCATCATTTACAGGGAGAAGGAGTTCGGACTCAGCAGTCTCATCTTAAGCAATCTGGCAATCCTCTCAACTGCTTGCTGGCTCTAGCCGGGAGGAGATAGGCTTGCGACTCCATCTGCCAAACCAGCTCTCGCTGATCCCAGAAGTGCCGGCAGCTCTGTGCCTTTTAGAACTGTTTTTTATGCTACTGAATGAGCATTGCTGGCAAGAAGAACGCTGAAAACAATGCGAAGGAAACGAACGACGGTATCAGCAAGATGGATATAATGCCAGCGAAGCGGCTTGAGAACTGTTGGCATGTCATCTTCAACCCTATCTGATGGAGCGCATCACCGGCTTGATTCTATGGATCCCTCGGTAGCTTTGCAGACCGCGAGAGACTCACTATTTGACCTCGGCAACCTCACCGCTGGGATCGTTAACGAATACCACGACGTAGTCAGCAACTCCGTGCTGCTGGAGAAGCTGGAGGACTTTCGGGTTGTCTACGAAGAGGCCGTTGCCCGCCTACGGAAGCCCTCCTTCCGGATTGCCACCATTGGCACCACCTCTTCAGGTAAGTCCACCATTGTCAACGCTCTCATTGGTCGGAAAATCGCGCCTATCGAGGCGCAGGAGATGAGCGCCGGGATCCTGCGGATTAGGCACGGCGAGCGGAGCAAGTTAGTTATCCACAATACAGAAGGAGCCACCTGGGAATGCGGCACGTGGGAAGACCTGAGGGACGAAGAGATCTACAGCAGGCTCAAGCTGACAATGGAGGCCTACCACCAAGAGCGGCGAAAGAAGAGGAAGAAGGAGGATGAAGCCGACGTGGGCATCCCTCAGATAGACGTTGAGTGTCCGCTCCTTCCTGTCAGGGCTTCTTCTCTGTTAAACCTGCCTGAGGGCTTACAGGTTGAGATTTATGACTTGCCTGGCCTGAACTCAATCCAAGATAGAACAAGCCTCAGGATCATCCAAGAGCATGTCAGCAAGTGTTTTAGCCTTGTTGCACTGGATTACTCTCAGACAGATTGGCAAAGACGAGAAGCCCTCTTGAGAGAGCTAAAAGATGTTGTGGAGTTTCTCCGAGGTCAAACTAGCTTGATGATTTTCTTGCTCAATAGGGTTGACATGCGAAATCAAACCGACAACCCTCTAGAGCAAAAGGTCGAGGAGCTGAGAGAGGAAATTAAGGAGATTCTGGATCTTCCAGAGCTGCCTTTTATCATTCCGCTCTCTGCTAAGGCGCTCTTCTATGCCCAATGTGCCTGGGGAGCCAACTCTTCCGAAGGATCGGATGTGGATCCCAGTACTAGACAATGGATGCTCAGCGCTCTTTTTGAAGACTGTGCTAATCTCATCAAGGCTTCTACAAGAGGTGATAGGGAGCTGAAGTCTTGGATAGCAGACCTTGAAAACAAAGTCGAGGAAGGGCAGGCAATATCTGACAATGACACTAGGCTCTTGCTTGGCTACATCCGAGAGTGGAGCGGCGGCAACTTGCTATGGAGGGCATTGCGAGAAAGGATTCAAGCAGACACTGCAAGAGTTGTTATTCTCCCGGCAGTGCTACAAGTGATCAACTCAGCTAGAGAGATTAGCAGTGCCCTAGATGTCATAATCAATACAAGACGAATTCAGACGCTAGAGGAAGTAGATAGGCAAAGAAAATATATTCAAGAGAGACAAGAGCAATGCAAGGAAGCAATCAATCAAGTTGCCCAATCGTTTATCGCTGACATTACAGACTTACTCAACCAAGTTGCCAGTGCTAGTGGCACTCCTGAGTCCCTATCAAAGATTGAGGAGGAAGCCAGAAAGAAGGGCTGGCAGGGGTTTCCCGATTTTATTGACTTTGTGGACGAGCAAGTTAAAGATTTGATTAATAAAATCATTGCTCCAGTTCGAGATGCACTCAAGCAAGAAATTGGTGTTTATCCGCTAGAAGATTCTCTGAAAGAAGTGATCCCTGCTCACATTGCCAACCTCGTTGCTAGATCTTGCGACATGACACTCAGAACGTTGAGGGATTGTGAGTGTCAGGGAGACAGCCTGATTCTGAGAGTACCTGTTGAGGAGAAAACCAAGAAGCCTCATGAGAAGATAGAAAGAGCTGAGCGCGCTGTTTTAGCTCTCTACCAATCGGTTAGGGACGCTCTCGAACATAGGGCCGAGTTTCTGTTACAGGCGAAGGCTCAAACTTTTGAGAGATTTGCGAACTCATTGATCTCTCAGCTTATTGCAAACCTTATTGGAGCCGTTGAAGAAATCCTCACAGTCTCTGAGGAAGATAAGCTAGGGATCCAGGAATTGATTCAAACTGGCGTTAAGCTGAGAAGCGAGCCCTTGCGCCTTACGCAAGATGTCTTTCTCTTTAATAAAAGAGCAAAGATAGAGACTACAAAGAAGGACAAAACTACAATAGTCGAGGAGCCTAGTTCTTGCTTTGGAGGCAAGAAGTACAAGATAGCTAAAGTTGGGACGGAGTTCTATCAACAGCTAATTGTACCCAGCTTCGATAAGATGGCTGAGGAGTGGTCAAGCGGAGCAGATGCTGGTAAGCGAAAATTGTGGCAAGTTCTGAAAGAATGGATCATAGGTTACATGGAGGAACTAAGAGAGGCTACTCAAAAATTGGTTAGAAAAGCACTTGACCTTTCTATGAGTGAGCTAGATGAGCAAAGAAGGCGGATTGAAGAGAACTTTAACCAAGCAGTAGCTATAGCCGAAGATCTGGAGAATAGGAAGAATGCAATTGAAAGTTTTGTTCAATCTTTGTCTTGCTTAGGGAGTGGGAATGATGAGTGAAAATAACAAAGAGCAGGGAGAGCTTCTTGCTAAATTAGCTGCTGTAGGACTTGGAGCTATCGTTGGTGGTGCTATTGGAGGACCAATAGGGGCTGCTGTTGGAGCAGCTGCTGGACTTGGGCTTGCAGAACTTAGGCTTGCAGAAAATTTGCCCAAACCCGAGCCCCCCGAACCCCCAACCAGGCTCCCCAGTTTGGTTGTGCTAGCCTCGAGGGCTAGCCAGTTTCGCGAATACTTTTCTCACCTTTCTCCCGGACAAAAAATAACAGAGAAGAATGCGTGTGAGCTTCTGTATAAAAGCTCAAAGTATATCTGGAGAGGCACACAGAAAGAGTTTGAGGCTCTGAAAGAGGAAGTCGAGAAGTTTCCGGCTGAAAATCTCAATGATGAAAGTGCTTTTTATCTAGTGGCCCTCGAGACTGACGAGGAGCTTCCTGGACTTCGCAAAGATGCGAGTCCTCTTAAGCGAAGAGATGCGTTTCTGGCTCTATGCAGTAAAGCAAAGATTGTCTGGATTTCCCCCCCATTACATTTAAACTCCTTTGCCAACAAGGGTTTCTACCTTGTGTAACCGGAACTTTGGGAGCGTAAGTCATGCTCATTCCAACTCTCCTTTTTGCTTCTCCTTCGATTGTCAGTGGGCTTTTGGATGGATCCCTGGTTCGCTACGGTGGCGTTGTTCGAGAAGCTGCCACGGGTCGCATCGTCAAGCATTTGGCCGAAGCTCCTGGCCTGACCAGCTTGCTGATGAATGCGCCGGTATCTCCTGAATCCGTGATTAATGCCCTTGGTCACCAAGCCACTCATCGAAAGCTTGAGGTTTTGCAGCAGACTGCCACCAAGATTTTGGGGCTTTCTCAGGTAGCTGCTGGCGCTAGCGTTTTAAACCTGGGGGTTAGCGCTATTGGCTTTACCTACATGCATTTCCGCCTGAATCAGTTGCAAGACTCTATTGCCCGCCTAGAGAAGATTGTTAGGGAAGGGCTCCAAGACATTCAGCAAAAGCTAGATGCACTTTCTGGCCAACTGGCCTATTTGCAAGCTTTGGCCGTTCAGAGTAGAGCCGAAATTCTGTTGGCTATCTCCAATTTGCATCGTGCTCTTTTCATTCAAAGTCTTGCTAAGCTGCAGGCAGAGCTGGTTAGTTTGCACCGATTCCCGGAGGCTTCTCCTCGCGATGCCCTTAAGGCGCTGGCGGAAGCCCGCATCTTTTTCTCCGACCAAGCCCATCAGATCCCTGTTGAGCGCCAGGCCCACTGCCTACTGCTTGGCGATATTGCCCTCAAGGGTTGGGCAGTTTCCCTAGCGGCGGAATCCCAGCTTCTGCTTAAGCATGGGTACCTGCAAGATGCCGTCGATGCCCTCGACTTTGAGGTTCCTCGTTTCCGGGAACTAAGCGAAAGGTGGTGTGCAGCTCTCTTGCCAGCGGATCGACCTCAGCTCCGGACCGCCTATACGTACACAGCTCCCGGCTTTGCTGGCCACATCTCTAGCGAACGCATCCAGCGCATTGCTCGTCTTTCCCCACTTGATCGAGCGCTTACACCGGAGCAGCGCTTCCTTAGGGAAAAGAATCTTTCTGTCGAGTTCCAGATGACCTACTTCCAAGAGCTGGACAAGTCTTGGTACCTTTCCCAAGCGGCTTTAGCCGAATACCTAGACACCCTCAGCGAGCTCGCGGAGCGCCTTGAAAGTCTCCAGTCTTTTGCTCACCTCTCTCGGGAGCTTAACCAAGCGGATCCCTACCAATTGATCCCATCTGAACCCCAAAGTCTTTATCTACTATCTGCTGGGTAATACAGCCTGTTAAA
>NZ_JANSIR010000107.1:2124-6370 GCF_047462155.1 Synechococcus sp. OH2 | reverse complement strand
GTTTTTCCCGCTTTAAGAGGTTGATGGCGCTGACGGCGACGCTGTCATCTTCCACCACCACAAAGTGCAGTCGGTTGCCTGCCGCGATCTCCAGCGCCAGTTGATACTGGGGATCCACCTGCCCCAACTGGGCCACCAATCCCAAAACTCCCGGCAGGCGGGCGCTCAGGATGGCCTGGGTGGCGCGGGATCCCTGGGATTCTTGCAGCACTTGGCGGCGGGTCTCCCATTTGTCCAGTTGCCGCTGCTTGGCGTGGAACTCGGCGGCCAGCCGCTCGTGGGTGGCGCGATCCAGCTCCAGGTTGGATTGCAGTTGCGCCAGCTCTTGGGCCAGGGCCTGCACCTGGGCTTCCGACTGCCGGCAGGCCTGTTCCAGCTCGGCGGTGAGGGCCAGGTGGGATCCCAGCCACGTCTCGATCTGGGCGATCTCCGCCTGGGTCTCCTGGCTTTGCCGTTCCAGTTGCCGTTGTCGCTCTTGCAGGCGAATTTGCTCCTGCTGCAGAGGCTCCTGTTCGGCGCGGATCTCTTCGAGGTGGCGGGTGAGGTAGCGCTGCTGCTTGACCCAGGCCTCGGCAGATTGGGCCAGGGCCCGCAGTTGTTCGCGGCTTTGCTCCAGGCTGATTCGGGCTTTCTGCACCTGGGCTTGCAGGGATCCCTGGGCTTGGGCCAGTTGCTCCTGTTGGCTTTGCAGGTGTTCCAGCTCTGTCTGCAGGTGCTGCTGTTGGGTTTGGTGCTCCTGCTGCAGGCGCTGCGCTTGCTCGATTTCCTGCTGCCAGGCTGCGATCTGTTGGCTGAGCTGTTGCCGTTGCACTTCGGTGGCAGCGATCTGGGCCTGCAGGTGCAGGTATTCTTCCTCCCCCAGGGCGTGGATGCGGCTTTGCAGCTCGCTCAGGGCGGCTTCGGCCTGCTGCAACTGCTCGCTCAAGGTCTGCACCTGAGCAGTGGCTTGCTCCTGAGCTGCCAAAAGCTGACGAATGGCTGCCTGGGTTGCTTCCACTTGGGCTTGCAAATGCCGCCAGAGCAACACCTGTTGCTGCTGCTCCAGCGTTTGCCACTGCAGCCGCAGTTGCTGGTACTGCTGCGCCTTTTCGCTCTCCTTGAGCAGCCGCTCTCTTTGGGCTTGCCATTCCTGCTCGATGAGCCGGAAGCGCTCAATTTGTTCTCGCACCCCCTCCAGCTTGGCGTTGGCCTGGGCGATCTTGCGGTCGAAGGTGGCCCCCCCCGCCAATTCGTCGAGGATCTGCCGCCGCTCCTTGGAGTTCATGGAGATGATGCTGGTAACATCCCCCTGCAAGACAACGTTGTAGCCGTTGGGGTAGATGTGCATCGCCTCCAGTTGCTCGTGCAGCTCGCTCAGGGTGCAGGGCACATCGTTGATGTAGAAGGTGCTGGTGTAGGGCAGGGAGTCGGGATCCTCCCCCTTGCCGGGGCTGACCCGCAGCCGACGGCTGACTTTCCATTCTCTGGGCTGGCCATCTTCTCCCGGCCCCAGATCGAAGGTGACGGAAACGTGGGTCTCCACCCGCCGGTTGCTGTTGAGGCTGCCGGAATGCACCAGATCCGAAAGCCTCTCTGCCCGCATCCCCCGTGAGGAAGACAGCCCCAGCGCAAATAGGATCCCATCCAGGATGTTAGACTTGCCGGAGCCGTTGGGGCCGGAGATGACCGTAAAACCCGGCAACAGGGGCAGCGAGGTCGTGCTGCCAAACGACTTAAATCGGGTCAGCTCGATCCGCTTAATGTACATCCCACCCCATATCTGGTGCAACCAGCAGCAGATGATGGCACCAGGCTAGCACGGGTAGTGCAGCCTGCCCAGCCTCTAAGAAGGCCCAGGATCTGGGCTTGGATCGACGAGCAGATCGGCCTTTTGCAAAAGACGATGCACCTCTGCCTGTAGCTCTGGCCACTTGTAGGTGAGCAGGTTGGGCTTGGGGATGAGCAGCAACTGGTAGCCAGGCTTTAGGTTTGGACAGAGAGGCCGTATGGCCTCCCGCAGGCGACGCCGCAGCCGGTTCCGCCGTACCGCCGATTTGCTCACTTTTTTGCTAACTGCCAACCCCACCTGGCTGGGGATCCCTTCACACCCTGGGGGCATCGGCTGAAACAGAAGGGTCAAGCCCGCACTAGAACGACGCTGCCCCGCTTGGTAAAGCGCCTGGAAAGCTCGCCGATCCCGCAAGCGATAAGGAGCAGGCAGCATGGTGGCGGATCCCACCCTGAATTCAACAAAGGGCCCTGCCCTTAAAGCCGGATCGCGCCTCAAGAAACAGCCAGGCGATAACGCCCCTTGGCCCGCCGCCGCCGCAAGACTTGCCGACCGGTTGCTGTGCGCATTCTGGCCCGAAACCCAGAGACGCGAATGCGTCTGCGATTGGTGCCACGAAGGGTACGCTGAGTCATGGTGTAGACCCACTCATCATGTCAACAAGGCCTGCTGCGGCTGGTGAGGGGGAAGCCCAGTCCACTTGCAGACAATCAGCAAGGTGCCATTCTAGCAGGCTCGACGGAAAATTGCTAGATTGGCCGCCCCACGCCGAGCAGCTAAATTGGGAATCCCAAGTCCAAGTCGAGAGAGCAGAGGCACTGGGTTGGCGCCCCTGTTCTCTTTGGGCTTTGGCTGTGTCGTTCTGGGTGTGTGGTGTGGATATCTCCCTAGATCAACTCTGGGACGAAGCTCTGGGGCATCTACAGGTGCAGCTCAGCCGTCCAACCTTTGAGGCTTGGATCAAGACGGCGCGGCCTGAGTCGTTGGTGGACAATCGCCTCACCATCTCGACTCCTAGCGAATGGGCGCGGGGCTGGCTGCAAAAGCACTACGCCTCCACCATTACTGAGGTGGTGCAGCGGGTGGCCGGGATCCCTTTGCAGGTGGAGTTTTCCGTCGCTCCCCAGGCCTTGGTGGAAGAAGACCCTCCTTCAACAGCGGCTGGGGCCTCAACCTCCCGCTGGGCCGGCAGTTTTCCGGCTTCCGCCACCCTGGGGCTGGAGGTGAGCGGCAGCCTGCCCATGCGAGCTCCGGATCTCAACCCCAAGTATTCCTTCTCGCGTTTCGTGGTTGGCCCCAACAACCGCATGGCTCATGCGGCGGCCTTGGCCGTGGCCGACAAGCCTGGGCGGGCCTACAACCCGCTGTTTCTCTGCGGCGGAGTAGGGTTGGGCAAAACCCACCTCATGCAGGCCATCGGCCACTACCAACTGGAAGCGAATCCCCAGGCCAAAGTCTTTTACGTGTCCACCGAGCGCTTCACCAACGATTTAATCGACGCCATCCGGCGAGACAGCATGCAGTCTTTCCGGGAGCACTATCGAGATGTGGATATTTTATTGGTGGACGACATTCAATTTATCGAAGGCAAAGAGTACACCCAAGAGGAGTTTTTCCACACCTTTAATACGCTGCATGAGTCAGGCAAACAGATCGTACTGGCCGCCGACCGCTCCCCTCACCTCATCCCTCGGCTGCAGGAGCGGCTCTGTTCTCGGTTTTCGATGGGCTTGATTGCGGAAATTCAACCGCCGGACATCGAGACCCGCATGGCCATTCTCAAGAAAAAAGCCGAGTACGAGGGGATGAGCCTGCCGTCTGAGGTCATCGAATACATTGCTACCACCTACACCAGCAACATCCGCGAGCTGGAGGGTGCCCTCATCCGTGCTGTTGCCTACGTCTCCATTTCCGGCCTGCCGATGAGTGTGGAGACCATTCAGCCCATTCTCAACCCTCCCAGTGAGCCCAAGGAGATCACGCCCGACATGATTATCGACGTAGTCTGTGAAGCATTCGGCATCGACCGAGAAAGCTTATTGGGATCCTCCCGCAAGCGAGACATCAGCCAAGCGCGGCAAATTGCTATGTTTTTGATGCGCCACTACACCAACCTCAGCTTGCCCAAAATTGGCGATTACTTTGGAGGAAAAGATCACACCACCGTTCTCTATAGCTGTGAGAAAGTTAGCCAGTTGCAGCGGGAAAATCTGCAATTCGAGCGGCAACTGCAAAACCTGGCCCAGCGGCTGCGAGTCATGGCCAACAGCCGAAACAGCTAGTCTTTGCATTGCCGTTGTCGGGCCCTCCTTGTGGTCTCATCCTACGCTGCTGAGAGCCGCGACCCTCGTGAGTTTGCATAAAAGATCCTTTTGGAAGCAGCTACAGTTGAGGACGGGAGGGGCGGGGGTTGCAGGTGATAGGGCAATCTGGTAAAGGGCTTTGCCTGGGTATGCTGCTTCTTGGGGCTGGGCTGAT
>NZ_JANSIR010000107.1:389-1992 GCF_047462155.1 Synechococcus sp. OH2 | reverse complement strand
GCGAGCCGCAGGCAAGCGGATCCGCGGCCAACTGCCCTCTCAGCCGTTCTAGATCTGGGGCTGGATAGCCAAATTGTGGAGGATAGCCCCGTGTTGCGCCGCTGGCTGCAAGGCCCTCCCAATCTTCTGGAAGAAATCCGCGATACTCCTGTCTTGCCCACCCGTTTGCAGGCGGGTTTCGAGTCAGCTTCTGAGTGGCGAATCAGCTTGCAGGACTTGCGCCTGGGAGATCGCCTCACCCTCAGCGGCGACTATCGCCAATCTTCTGAGAACCCAGAAATCCGCCAGTACGGGTCAGAGGTGCGTTACTTTCTTGCCCCCATGGGATCCCGCTTGAATCTGGCCCCCCAACTGGGCTATCGAGCCTTGGAACAAAAGAACCGCCGCCTCAGCGGGGTGAGCTATGGGGCTTTTGCCGTTTTGGCCCTGGCGCCCGGAGCCGCCGACTTGACTGGCAGCTACACTTGGGTGGCCCCGCAGGAGCCGGAAGAAGGACAGGCCACCCTAGCGGAGATCACTGCTGCCTACGCCATTAGCCCTTCCCTTCGTCTCGCTGCCCGCTACAGCCTGCGCCACTCGAGCTTGGCGCGGGAATCCAGCGTTGGCGTTGGCCTGGAGTGGATCCCCTAGAGGCGCACCGCCTGCACAAAAGCCACCCAGCCGAAGCTGAGATAGCGCTCCAAGCGCAACCCCACCTGGGCAAAGTGCTGGCGCAACTGGTCTGCGGAGAAAAAGCGAAGGCCGGTCGCCTCCAGCCAGTGCTGCACCGTCTGCCCCCATCCCTGCACCTGCTGGCTGTGCATCGAGACAAACACCCCGCCAGACCGCAAGATGCGGGCCACTTCCCGCAAGCAGGGATCCAAGGGCACCTCGTTCAGGGTGGCGCCGCTGATCACCGCCCCAAAGGCTGACGAGGCGAGGGGAAGCTGTTCCGCCCGGGCTCGCACTAGGCTGTAGTGCTGCCAGTGGGGCTGGGCCTGTTGGGCTGCCTCGGCCAGTACCCCTGCCGCATTGTCCAGGCCAATCACCGTCCGCTGCGGATCCCTGGCCAGGAGGAGGCGGCTCCAGTACCCCCCTGCCGTGCCCAAGTCCAAGACAGGATCTGCCTCCCCCACCAGCTCCGCCAACAATCGGCCTTCCCGCTCGCTGGCGAAGCTCTCCCCCGATAACAGCGACAGCGCCCAGGGCCGCCAAAGGCGATCGTAGCCCCAGGCAAAGCCGGGTAGATGGGCAATGGCCTGAGCTGGAGTGAGGGGCAACTCCGGCGAGGTGGCTAGAAAATCCACCGCCCCGGAAGATAGGAGAGGGTAAACCTGGCCACAGCGGGGACAATAAACCCGATCCACAGCAGACCCTGGCTCCCGCGCTGGCGGCAAGCTCAGCCCTTCCTGACCACAGCTTAGGCAGCGGTAGAGGTGAACTGGCAGAGCAGAGAGAGAAGAAAGCATGACACAGCAGAGTAGCTTGGTAGCCCCGTACTCAGCGCTCCGCGCCGCTAGCGCGAGTAGGGCGGGGCGGAAAAGCCTTCGAGCAGCTTTAGCTGCTCACCAATGATGCGAGTCGTTAATACAGTTTAGTTTTGGATCGCCACTCAGCAACAATG
>NZ_JANSIR010000107.1:0-182 GCF_047462155.1 Synechococcus sp. OH2 | reverse complement strand
GCAGGATGGATTGATCAGGAGTAAACAAGTCTGCACTATCTGCTCCACGCTATACTTCCCAATCCTGGAAAACTGCCGAATAAAATGCCTCAACACCGACCCCATCATCTCAATGGGATTCACTTCCCGCGCACAGGTATAGAATTCGCGCTCCTGTCCCCCTAATCAATTCCTCAACCTCC
>NZ_JANSIR010000106.1:27406-27901 GCF_047462155.1 Synechococcus sp. OH2 | reverse complement strand
AGCTCTGCTGTCAAGCGGGTGAGGAACCCCCACCCGCCTACGCGGTGGAGTAGTTCATATGACCTTGCCCTCGGACGTGATTCTTCCCTTCAGTTTGCTGGCCCGCTCTTCGGCTTCCTCGGTAATGAGAGGCAGTTGCTCTAACACCTCGCCGGGGTATTTTTCCAACACCCGCAGAGAGAGCGCTATCCGCCCTTTGACCTCATCCACATCGATGACCACGGCCTTGAGCGGCTGACCAGGCCGGAACAAGTCGGATAAGGAGGCAACAAAGCTTTGGCTGACCTGCTTGATGTGCAACAGCCCGCTGCCCCCCTCCTCCAGCTCCACGAAAACGCCAAAGGGCTTGAGGGCGCTGACCTTGCCCCGCACCACCTGGCCGGTGGTGTAGATTCCCAGGCTCTCAGCCTGTCGCGCTACTCGCTGGGAGAGCACCAGCTTGTTGGCAGCAGGGTTGACTTCCAGCAAACTGGCGGTCAGCGATTGGCCCACCAG
>NZ_JANSIR010000106.1:25482-27309 GCF_047462155.1 Synechococcus sp. OH2 | reverse complement strand
TTCTAGATCTTCCCGTTGGTTGAGATGCGAGCGAGGAATAAAGCCCCGCAGCCCCTGCACATCCACCAGCACTCCACCCTTGTTGGTGCCGATCACCGGGGCAGTTACTGTCTGGCCATTGGCCTGTTTTTCGGCCAGCTCCTCCCAAAGTCGCTTCAGCCGCAGCCGCCGCGCCGAGAGCACGATTTGCCCTTCCGAGTCCTCTCGCAAGATGAGAAAATCGGCTTCGCTTTTGAGGGGAAAAAGCCCGCTCAAATCCTCTCCTGGGCGGATCCCGGCTTCCTTCAGGGGCAAAAAGGCCGGCGACTTGCCGCCGATATCTACCAAGGCCCCATCGTTCTGGTGCTGGAAGATGCGACCTCGCACCACCTGTCCCGGTTGAAAGTCAAGGCTTTGCGCCTCCAGAGCCTTGGCAAAATCTTCCGAAGAAAACGTATCGGCAGCCTGAGAGCGAGGGAAACGAAAGGTCATGGAAAGGAAGCCATTCGAGAGGCAATGGGTTTCAGGATAACCCAAAACCTGCCAGGGATCCCAGCCCCTCTCGTCCGCCTCAGCGGGAAGAGGTGCTCACCCTCTTGAGCGGAGGCCAAGCCCAGGGCATCGACACCGGCAGCTTTACCTAGATGTAATACATCAACCTGGCCTGTTGCTGTTGCGCCTGCCGGTCGCAGAGGTCTTGCAAGGTCGTTTTTTGGAGAATGCCCACCGCTGCCGCCTGGGCATCTTGCCAAGCCTGCCAGAGCACCTGGCGCTCCGGCGAGAGATCGCCGCTGGGCAAGTCCCGGGAGCGGCTGAGATCTTCTCCCTCGATGGCCTGAATGATGTCCAACAGGGAGATCTGCCAGGGCGGTCGAGCCAGAGAATAACCCCCTTTGGCACCCCGCTGGCTGCGTACCAGGCCCTGCCTGCGCAGCGTGGCCAGCAACTGCTCCAGGTAGCGGTCGGGAATCGACTGATGGGCTGCGATCTCCTTGATCTGCAATACCCGGCCATCATGGTAGTGCTGGGCCAACTCCAGAAGAGCTAGGAGAGCGTACTCACTTTTACAAGACAGTTCCAAAATACCCATCCTTCCTGCAGGGATCAGGTCTATGGTACTCCGGTTTCCCGCCGGAGTTTTGTGAGATCCCCTTTGGGTTAGCGGTGGGTTCGGCCTGTATGGTGGAATAGGCCCCTTTGGGAGTGGTTTATGGCAAGTGTTGGCTCCCTATCCGGTTCAGCGCGGATCCCGGCGGAGCGATTGCAAACTTTGCGGCAGCAGATTGGCAAGCTGATCGCCAACGTCGAGTCGGTGTTTCAAGGCAAGCCACAGGTGGTGCAGGCGGTGGTGACGGCCCTGGTGGCGGAAGGCCATGTCTTGCTGGAGGACGTGCCGGGAGTGGGCAAAACCACGCTGGCGCGGGCCATTGCCCGCAGCTTGGGGGCCAAGTTTCAGCGAATTCAATTTACCAGCGACCTCTTGCCAACTGACATTCTTGGCCTCACCCTCTTCAACAAAGAGAAAGGGGAGTTTGAATTTCGCCCAGGCCCCATTTTTGCCCATGTCATCCTGGCCGACGAGATTAACCGCACCTCTCCCCGCACCCAGAGTGCCCTGTTAGAGGCAATGGCGGAAAAGCAGGTTTCGCTGGATGACCGCACCTACCCGCTGCCCAGTCCCTTTATGGTGTTGGCCACCCAAAACCCCTTGGAGTATCACGGCACCTATCCCCTCCCGGAAAGCCAGTTGGATCGGTTTTTGGTGCGGCTGTCCATCGGCTACCCCAGCCCTGAGGTGGAGCGGGCTTTGCTGCTGCAGCGACAGCAGGCAGAGCCGGTGGAGGCTCT
>NZ_JANSIR010000106.1:17937-25375 GCF_047462155.1 Synechococcus sp. OH2 | reverse complement strand
AGCCGTTTTCTCTTGCCCGCCTGGTATGGAGTGGGCACCGCTCTGGAGATCCAGGCGGCGGTGGATCAGGTGTACCTGGATGGATCCCTGGCCGACTATCTGCTGCAGGTGGTGCAGGCGACACGCGCCTCCAAGCTGTTGCGGGCTGGCGTGTCCACCCGCGGGGCATTGGCTTTGGCAAGGGCTGCACGGGCGCAGGCGTTGGTGAGAGGGCGGAGCTTTTGCCTACCGGAAGATCTGCAAGCTTTGTTTGTGCCGGTGCTGGCGCATCGCATTTCTTTAGCCGGATCTGGGGACATGACGAGCAACCGACGGCAGGAAGCAGAGGCCGTCATCCGCGACATCGTGGCAACGGTTGAGCCGCCGGTTTGAGGAGGGATCCCCTGGGCAACAATAGGAGCCAACGGTCTTGGGCAGAACTGCGGATGTCGGATCCCAATCAAGAAATTAAAGACCTCTTCCTGGCTTTGGACAAAAAGCTGGAGGGCATCGACCGCAAGTTGGAAATCCAGGTGACGGAGATCAAAAGCGAGATCCGGCTGGTCAAAACCGATCTGGAAGCCAAGATTGACCTCACTCGCAACGAGCTGGAAGCCAAGATCGATCTCAGCCGTAGCAGCCTGGAAGTGAAAATCGCGGAGCTAAGCAGCAAAATGGATGGCTACAGCAAGCGGCTTGACCAACAGGAGTTCATCAGCCGCGGCGCGATCGTGGCCCTAGTGGTTGGGGTGGCCTCAGGGTTTATCAAGTATCTTTTCTTCAGCAATTGATTGGAGTTTGACCTGAGTTCCCTTGGGTTCCTCCCCAAAACCTGTAAGCGGCGGCGGGTCAGCACTCCTGGAATTGCTCGAGGGCAAGACACAGCTCCGGGACAACTTCTGCTGGCCAGAAACCTTCGCCGCGCCGGCCCTGGTGCAACTGGAGGTAGAGGCCCCAAGCGGTGGCGCTGCCGCTAGCAATCAACGTGAGGGCAGGAAAGGTCTGCTCCAGTGTAATGCTCTCCTCAGCCATCAATTGGGAGGCGACAGCTTCCATATCCTGCTGCAGACGATACACCCCCTGCACAAACGCTTGCCATTCTTCTAGGGTTAGCTCCAGCGCCCACGTTTCTCCCCCCACCAGGGCCACAAACGGGGAGCGCGCCGGATCCCAGCCCAGTCGCCAGCCGGATCCCTTGCGCAGAGGAGGAGGGGCATAGGAGAAAAAAGCATCCATACTAGGGTAGGCCAAAGAGATGCGGGTAGAATCAACGGGGTGCATGATCAGCATAAAGCGCCTATGCCCAGTTACCAGCCTCCCTTCCCCCAGCGCCGGCTCCCCTTGCCGGGTACGCTCATTTCTGGGTTGGGGGCGCTGCTTGCGGCTTTGGCGCTCCATGCTGCCGGAGGGGATCCTGGGGAGACTTGGGCGACGGTGGTTACCCCGCAAAACCCAGTTTTACATGTGGGCATCCTGCAGCACTTTGGCCGTTCCAACAAAGATCAAGTGGAGTTGGCAGCGCCAAGGGGGTCGCTGCTGACGCTGGAATTTGTCCAGGCCGACGGCAGCACCCAGAGGCAGCGCACTCCGCGAGTAACTGTTGGAATCGTCAACCGCGCCCTAGCCAGCCCGGAAACCGTGTACCGCCTTATCCTCAGCAGCCACAAAAGCTTCGAGAGCGCCGAGGCCAGTGCCAACTCTTGGGAATCTCTGGGCATCCGCACTGAGATCGCCCAGCCCCAGGAATGGCAGGTGTGGGCCAGCCGCGCCTACACTCCCCAACAATTGATCCAGATTCAACAATATGCGCAAGCAAAAGAGATCCCCCAGGTGCGGCTGGAGGTGCAGGAGCGACGCGAACGGGCGGAGCTGAGCTGGGTGCATGAGCATTTTCGCTACCATCGCACTCGCCTGAGGGTGACCTCCGATGCCGGCTATCTGCGGGTGAACGACCGCTACTACGCCGGATCGATTACCCTTCAGCCCAATGCCTACGGCAGCTATACGGTGGTCAACGTTGTGCCCTTGGAAACCTATTTGCGGGGGGTGGTGCCCCATGAGGTGGGGCCAGGGGCTCCCTTTGCCGCCATGGCGGCCCAGGCCATCTTGGCGCGCACCTATGCTCTCAAGAACCTGCACCGCTTTCGGATCGACGATTACCAGCTCTGTGCCAACACCCACTGCCAGGTTTACAAGGGGCTGAGCGGCACCCACCCACGGGCTGATGAGGCGATTCGCCAGACCAGCGGCCTGGTGCTCACCTACAACGGCGAGCTGGTGGATGCCGTCTATTCTTCCACCAACGGCGGCATCTCGGCAGGTTTTGAAGAAGTTTGGGACGGGGAGCCGCGCCCCTACCTGCGCCCTCGCGCTGACATTGCCCACCAACCCGATCAGCTCTTTGATTTGCGGCAGGAGGGCGACTTGCAAGCCTTTCTGGCCCGACAGGAAGGTTTCAACGAAGCGGAGGTATCGCGCCTCTTCCGCTGGGAGTTCTCTCAGTCACTGGAGGAGCTAAACGCCCAACTGCGGGCCGCTCAAGAGTACCTCGGGATCCCTCTTCCCGAGTGGACAACCATCCAGGGGCTGCACGTCCTGGAGCGCTCGGTCAGTGGTCGGGTGCAGGCGCTGCAAGTGGGCTTGCAGACGCCCCGAGGGCCCTACTCAATGGTTTTGCGCAAGGATCAAGTGCGCCTGGCTTTTCCCCGCTTGTACAGTACCCTGTTTCGCGTGGAACCCCTGAAACAGGGCGAGCGGCTGACAGGCTACCGCTTTATCGGCGGTGGCTTTGGTCACGGGGTGGGGCTGAGCCAGTACGGCGCCTACACCCTGGCGCGGCAGGGGTTTAACGCGGCGCAAATCCTCGCCTTTTACTACCCCGGTACCACCCTGGCTGAGCTGGGATCCCTCTCCCTGCAGTTGCCTGAGGCTTCGCTGGCCTTTGACAATAGCCAGGTGCAGTCCTTGTCCGGCTACCAGAGATAAGGGACACGATGGGAGGAGAGCAACAGGAACAAAGTGCCAGCCATCCCCCTCTTCGGGAGCCCTCTCGGCAGGGATTGGAGGCCGAGGCAGCCCAAGCGGGTGTAGAGGGGGAGCACAGTGGTATCAAAAGCGGGGAGCTGTCGGCCATCCCGATGGCGCCGCCGGGGTTTAAGTCGGGGTTTGTGGCGCTAATCGGGCGGCCCAATGTGGGCAAGTCCACCTTGATGAACGCTCTGGTGGGCCAGAAGATCGCCATCACCTCCCCCGTGGCCCAGACCACCCGCAACCGTCTGCGCGGGATCCTCTCTTTGCCGCAAGCCCAGATCATCTGGGTGGATACCCCTGGCATCCACAAGCCCCACCACCGCCTGGGGGAGATCTTGGTACACAACGCCCAGGCTGCCATTGGGAGCGTGGATGTCGTCCTCTTTGTGGTGGACGGCTCAGTGCCAGCAGGTCGCGGCGACGCCTTTATTGCTGAGCGGATCCCTGCTGCTACCCCCTGCATCCTTGTCTGCAACAAAGCCGATCTTGTGCCCAAAGAGGCGGCCACGCGCCAGGCTCACCAGGAGAGCTACCAAGCCCTGCGGCCCAACGCCCCTGTCGTCTGGGTGTCGGCGTTGGATCCCAGCAGTTTGGCGCCCCTCATCCAGGCCACCGTTGACCTGCTGCCTAGCGGCCCCTACTACTACCCGCCGGACTTGGTGACGGATCAGCCAGAGCGGTTCATTATGGCGGAGCTGATCCGCGAACAGGTGCTGCTGCATACCCGCGAGGAGGTGCCCCACTCGGTGGCCGTAACCATCGACCAGGTGGAAGAAACCCCCACCGTTACCCGTATCCTAGCCACCCTCTACGTGGAGCGGGACTCGCAAAAAGGGATCCTCATCGGCAAGGGGGGAGAGAGGCTCAAGCAGATCGGCCAGGCCGCCCGCCTCCAGATTCAAAAGCTGATTGCCGGCAAGGTATACCTGGAGCTGTTTGTCAAAGTGCGGCCCCACTGGCGGCGCTCCGAGCACCTGCTGCGCGACTTCGGCTACCGCATCGAGACGTAGGGGTCTTGGGTTGAGCGGAGCGGTGATTGCGGCTAATTATGGAGATGCAACGCTGCACGTGAAGGATAACGGCCATGCTGCGACTGTACGGGATCCCCACCTCCGGCAATTGCTACAAGGTGGAGCTGCTCCTCAGGCAGTTGGGGATCCCCTACGAGACGGTTGAAGTCAATTCTAGGGTCGGAGAAAATCGCCGCCCCGAGTACCTGGCCAAGAACCCTCTGGGCCAGATCCCGGCTTTGGAGCTGGAAGACGGCACGGTCTTGGCCGAGTCGGCGGCAATCTTGGTTTACTTAGCAGAAGACACCCCCCTCTACGGCCAAACGCGGCTAGAACGAGCCGAGATCTTGAAATGGCTACTTTTTGAACAGACCCGCATTGCCCGCTACATTGCCACCACCCGCTTCCTGGTGCGGGCTGGACAAGCCGAGGCCCACGCCGAGCTGATTGCCCAGAACCTCAAATCCGGCACAGAGGCCTTGGAGATCATGGAGGGCCATTTGCAGGGGAAAGCGTTCTTCGTGGGCAACCGCTACACGATTGCAGATCTGGCCCTTTTTACCTACACCCACGTGGCGGAGCAGGGCGGCTTCGACCTCAAACCCTTCCCCAACATCCGCGCCTGGTGTGAGCGGGTGAAAACCACCGACCGCTTCTTCCCCCTCCCTGGTGCCTAGAACTTGCTGGCGGCGTCTCCTTCCCTCCCCCTGCAGCCGACCGAGTTGGATTTTGCTTCCAAGCCTATCGGAGGATTCCTCACCCCCAGCCTCTCTGCCCAAGGGAGGGGAAAACTGGAAATCGCTGCAACGAAGGGCTCCAGCGGCATTTGGGATCGCCTAGGCTGCCCCGCTGGCCACCCCATTGGAAGCTGCCGGAAGCTTGGCGGGCCTTAGCGCCCCTTGAGCTCTCGCTGGATCTCTCGCTGGGTTTGCCGCTCTTTAATGGCCTGCCGCTTGTCGTGGAGCTTCTTGCCGCGGGCCACGCCCAGATGCGCTTTGATCCAGCCGCGGTTAAGCACCAGCCTCAGGGGAACCACAGTCAGGCCCTTTTGCTCCACCAAGCCCCGCAGACGGTCGATCTCGCGGCGGTGCAACAGCAGCTTGCGGCGGCGGGTGGGATCGTGGTTGAACACCTTGCTGGCGGTGCCATGGGGGGAGATGTGCAGGTTGTGCAGCCAGGCCTCGCCATCGCGAAAGAGGGCAAAGGCGTCTTGGAGATTGGCTTTGCCGGCTCGGATTGACTTGACCTCTGTGCCGGTTAGCTGGAGCCCGGCTTCGTAGGTCTCCAAGATCTCGTACTCAAAGCGGGCGCGACGGTTTTCCACCAGGGTTTTGACGTTGGGATCCACAGCCATAGGCCTTGTTTGCGGTTTGCCTAACAGAAAAAAGCTGTTCTGGTGTCTTGCCGCTGTGGAGTCCTAGGGGGAGGCCAGGGATCCCTCTAATTTTTGCACTGCCCGTCCCACGAGGCGCTCGGCTTTGCCGCGCCAACGAAAGCGAATGGGGGTGCCTGTGAAGTCGAGGTTTTGCCGGAAGTGCTTTTCCAAGTAGCGGCGGTAGTTCTCTTTGAAGAGATCGGGATCGTTGACAAACAGGAGAAAGGTGGGAGGCCGCTCCGCCACTTGGGTGCCGTAGTAGATTTTGCCCTGCTTGCCTTGGCGGTTGGCGGGGGGCGATTGCCAGGCAAGGGCATCCTGGAGCACCTCGTTGACCACGGCGGTGGGGATGCGTTTGCGATGGGCGGCTACCGCCGTGTTGACCTCGGCAAAAATCTTGTGGGTGCGCTGCCCCGTGAGGGCGCTGACAAACAACAGGGGTGCCCAGTCGATAAAGTAAAGCCGCTCACGGATCTCGCGGGTGTACTCGTTGATGGTGTAGGTATCTTTGTTTTCCACCGCGTCCCACTTGTTGACGACGATAATGCAGGCGCGGCCTTCTTCTTCAATGCGGCCAGCTAACCGCTGATCCTGCTCGGTTACCCCCTCCAGGGCGTCAATGACCAGCAGCACCACATCCGAGCGCTGGATGGCTTTGAAGGCACGGTTGATGCTGAAAAACTCCACTCCATATTCCACCCGGCTTTTTCTGCGGATCCCGGCGGTGTCGATGAGACGATAGCTCTGCCCCTCCCACTCCACCAGAGTGTCAATGGCATCGCGGGTGGTGCCGGCAATGGGGCTGACAATGGCCCGCTGGGATCCCACCAGGCGGTTGAGTAGGCTGGACTTGCCTACGTTGGGCCGGCCGACAATGGCCACGGCGATGGGATCCGCTGCTGCTGCAGCTTCGTCTACCTCAGGCAAATGGGGCAGTACCGCCTCCAGTACCTCTGCCACTCCGTTGCCGTGGATGGCGGAACAGGGGATCGGCTCCCCCAGCCCCAACTCCCAAAAAGCCGCCGCCTGGGCCAGGCCCAGTTGCCCCGACTCGCACTTGTTGACGGCCACCACCACCGGCAGGGGTTGTTTGCGCAGCCAATCGGCCACTTCCCGATCGGCGGGGGTCAGTCCCTCACGGCCATCTACCACAAAGATCACAGCGTGCGCCTCCGCCATCGCCGCCATGGCCTGCTGGCGGATGTGGGGCAAGAACTCGCTGTCGTCGCCAAAGACCAGGCCGCCGGTATCCACCACCTGCAGGCGACGCCCGTTCCACTCCACCTCTTGGTAGAGGCGATCCCTCGTGATGCCCGGCTCATCGTGGACAATGGCCGAACGCACCCCCGCCAGGCGGTTGACGAGGGTGGACTTGCCCACGTTGGGGCGACCCACAACGGCCACAAGGGGTAAAGCCACTGCTCTGCCTTGCCACAAAACCGAACTTAGATTTCTATCCTAGCCTTTGGGATCCCGGATACCCAAGCTCGGCCCTGCTTCGCATTGCTTCAGGTGCGGGTCTGGCGGTAAGCTGTGCAGTTAACCCCAAGTGAGCCAGGTGTCGGCTTGCCTTTCTATTTGTATGAACCGCGCTCTCGTCCCCGCCCAACGCTTGAACAAGCTGCCTGCCTACGTCTTCGCCCGCTTGGATGAGCTGAAGGCCCGCGCCCGCCAGCAGGGGCTAGATTTAATCGATCTGGGCATGGGCAACCCCGATGGGCCCACCCCCCAGCCGGTGGTGGAGGCGGCCCAGGCGGCCATCGCCGATCCCGTCCACCACGGCTACCCACCCTTCGAGGGCACGGCCAGCTTCCGCCAGGCAATTACTGAGTGGTACTGGCGCCGCTATGGAGTGGAGCTGGATCCCAATGGAGAGGTGCTGCCTCTTTTGGGATCCAAAGAGGGCCTGACCCACCTGGCCTTGGCCTATGTGGATCCGGGGGATCTGGTGCTGGTGCCCAGCCCCGCCTACCCGGCCCATTTTCGCGGGCCCATGATTGCCGGCGGGCAGATCTACCCGCTGCTGCTGCGCCCTGAGAAGGGG
>NZ_JANSIR010000106.1:13789-17797 GCF_047462155.1 Synechococcus sp. OH2 | reverse complement strand
TTGACCTGCAGGAGATCCCGCCGGAGGTGGCCAAGCAGGCGCGGGTGCTCTACTTCAACTACCCCAACAACCCAACGGCGGCGGTGGCGCCCCGCTCTTTTTTTGAAGAAGTGGTGGCCTTTGCCCACCGCTATGAGCTCATTCTGGTGCACGACCTGTGCTACGCGGAGCTGGCCTTTGACGGCTATCGACCCACCAGCCTGCTGCAGATCCCCGGCGCCAAGGACTTGGCCGTGGAGTTCCACACCCTCTCCAAAACCTACAACATGGCTGGCTGGCGGGTGGGCTTTGTGGTGGGCAACCGCCAGATCATCCAGAGCCTGCGCACCCTGAAAACCAACCTCGACTACGGCATTTTTGGCGCACTGCAGAAGGCGGCCGAGACGGCTTTGGCCCTGCCAGAGAGCTACCTACAGCAGGTGCAGGAGCGCTACCGCCGCCGGCGCGACTATCTCATTAGCCGCCTGGCGGAGCTGGGCTGGCAGATTGAGCCGCCGCGGGCGACGATGTACCTCTGGATCCCGACCCCCCGCGCTGCCGACGGCACTCCCGAGGGATCGACGGAGTTTGCCCTGCGGGTGCTGGAATCTACGGGCGTGGTCGTAACCCCCGGCAACGCCTTTGGGGAAGGGGGGGAAGGCTATGTGCGAATTAGCCTGATTGCCGATTGCGAGCGCTTGGGCCAGGCCATCGACCGCTGGGCGGAAGCCGGGATCCGCTATTGCTGACCCCCGACCCCTCTCCCCAAGGGAGTTGCCCAAGCGCTCCGCGCCGCTCACGCGACCACCCCCAACCCCTCTCCCTAAGGGAGTTGCCCTCACCCCCAACCCCTCTCCCTTAGGGAGAGGGGAGTTGGTACTGCTCTACGATGCGCCGGGCAAAGGGAGGGACATGCTGCTCCAACTTGTGGGGATAGTGGCGGCGCAGGTAGAGATAGTTGCGGACAAAGTGGGAATCAATGGAAAAGCGGGCATATTCCAGGCCACGCGGCCCAAAGCGCTGGATTGCCGCCCCCAGGATCCGAGCCAGCCACATGGGCAGGCTCAGAGCCTGCTCGTAGGCTTGGATCCCCTGTTGTACTGCCGCCCGCCGGGATCCCTGCGAGATCACCGCTTGGGTTTCCAGCTCTTCCCAAACCAGATCCAAGAGCTCCCGCCCGCGAGAGTTGCGCACCAGCAGCCACTGCCAGCCAAAGGGGGATCCCATGTAGCCCACCACCAGATCTGCCAGGCCGTTGACGTAGTCGAAACAGGTAAGGCAAGAGGGGGCAAACACGTCCTTGAGTTCTTTGGTCTTGAGGCCAAAAAAAGGCACCTTTTCCACCGAGCCGTCTTCGTGTTTGAAGTGGATGTGGAAGTCCTGCATGAACTCGTAGTGCACCACCGTCTGCGGGGAGCGGCTGGTGGTTTCCAAAAACTTCTGCAGGCCGGCGCGGC
Source organism: Synechococcus sp. OH2 (assembly GCF_047462155.1). Lineage (NCBI taxonomy): Bacteria > Bacillati > Cyanobacteriota > Cyanophyceae > Synechococcales > Synechococcaceae > Synechococcus > Synechococcus sp. OH2. The sequence continues at coordinate 16,361 of NZ_JANSIR010000106.1, read as the reverse complement.
TGACATTGTCCACACAGGGCGTGCCCAGCACGTAAAGCCTCTCTAGGCCCAGCTTTTTCTCCACCGCCCGCAAAGCCTGGATCTGACAGCCCACCCCGATAACCAAGAGGCGCTTGAGGCCACTTTGCTCCACCTGCTCCAGCACGGAGAGATTGGGGGATAGGGTTGGCTTGTTAACCCGCGCCGCCAAAACCGCCTCCGGAGTACGCGCCAAGACAGGCCGCGGCTGAAAGCGATCCTGGGGATCCGCCTGCACGCACACCACCCCTTCTACTAGGCCGCTGCTGAGGGCCTTCATGCCGATGCTGCTGACGATGCCCGTCCACTGGGCACCCGGGATTGGATCCCGCCTGCGGGCCGTGTACATTGCCTCGTAGACGCCGAAGTAGTCGCTGTCGCTGACGGCAGCCGACTCGAAGCGCAGCGACTCTCGGGATCGCCCGTGGGTTTGCTCTTCCAGGTGGGTAAACTGCTGGTTTAAGAAGGCACAGGCTTCTTTGACGTAGGCAACATAGCGGGTATCGCAGAGGCCGCACTGGCTGCACAGCTCTTTGGCCGGATAGTGGCCGGAGCGGATGGGTCGGGCCGGACGCGGGGAACGGGATCCCATGGGTTCTAGACCGTAGTGGACAAAGGCACCCTGACCGGTTACCTCACTTTCTTCAGTTTGCTGCCAAAACGACAGACAAGGGCAGAAAAGTTGAGGGATTCCCCCTCCTCCTGGCCACCTTTCGCCACCGCCCAGTGAGGCCCACAGCTTGCCCCCCCACTGGACAGCAGAAGTTCTCTCGGCGGCCCCTCAGCCCCTGCCCAAACCACTTTCGAGGGCCCAGCGGGCCAGCTCGGTGCGGTTGTGCAGGCCAGTTTTGGCCAGCATGTTGCTGACATGGCTTTCGACGGTGCGCTGGCTCACCCCCATCACCTCGGCAATCTCGCGGTTGGACATCCCCCTGGCCACATGCTGGAGCACCTTGGTTTCCGTGGGGGTCAGCTCAATTTCCCGATCCAGCTTGATGACCGGCTGAATGCCGACACTTCGCATTTGCAACAGGCGCTCCGTGTGCTTGAGAACCGACTCCACCTGGGCCACCAGCTCTTCCGCTTCAAAGGGCTTGACCAGGTAAACATCTGCCCCCGTGTTGAGCCCGCGCACCCGATCGGCTGTTTGCCCGCGCGCCGACAAAAAAATCACCGGGATCCAGTCCGTCGCGCTGTTGGAGCGAATGGTCTGGACGAACGTGTAGCCATCCATCTCCGGCATCATCACATCGCAGATGATCAAATCCGGAGTGAAATGGCGCATCGCCTCTAACCCTTCTTGACCGTTGCTCGCCGCCACCACCTCGTAACCGCGAAACTCCAGGTAGTCCTTTACCAGCAGGATCAGGTTGGGATCGTCATCGACAAGCAACAGTCGCTTTGGGTTGTCCACGGCTGACCTTTTGAGCGCTAGAAGGGGGAAAAAGCACGGCTCTCCTTCCCTAACTTTGTCTAGGGAAAAGAAACCACAATGGGTGCCCTCTTATGGCACACCCCTAGCTTAACTAAGTAGCAGCCTGGGGTAACTGTATCCTACCCTCAGAGCCCAGAATACCATATGGAAGTGGAAACTGCATGCTTGAGAAATGCTGGCAACAGTATCTCTACGCAATTTGGGGATCCCAGTTGGTAACTTGATCCTAGAAACTTGTCAGAACTTGCCCCTCCCTTGGAATCGCGGTGTGGAATACGTAACCATACTCTACCGGAAGGCCTGTATCCCGTAGGTGTCTTATGTATACATAGTACCGTATACCCATATTCTCCTTAGGTATTTATCTGCAAAGATTGCCAGTTCTCGTGTCTGCGTGTCTTCTGGCCGGGGTTTCCGCGTGGGCAGGCGGGCAGAGCTGGTGGAAAATGGAGGAAAGCCTGCACTTCAACAACAGCCGACATGGGGAGAAAGGGTGGAAAAGGGCACACTGGTGGAGTTTCGCCACAATAACGACCGTGTGTTGGCCGTAGTTCAGGGCACCGAGGGCAAAAAGAACCTACTGCTGGGCGTAGCGTCGGGGCAGGTGCACAGCGTTCACCCTCGCCAAATTACCTTTGCCTTGAACGGCAATTCCAGCTTTACGGTGGCGGATATCCCGGGCTTTTGGCAGGCGGTGCAGGCGAAGTTGGATCCCGAAAGTTTGGCTTTGGCCTGGGAATTGGTTCAGGAGGAGCGCCGGCCCCTGAGCCTGTCGGAGATGGCCCAGTTGTTGTTTTCCGACGATTCTCCGGTCTCTACTTATGCTGCTTACCGCCTTTTGAGTGAGGATTTCATCTACTTTAAGGCAAAGGGGGAAGGCTACGAGCCGCGTACCCCGGCGCAGGTGAAGGAAATCCGCCATCAAATTGCCGTCACCCAGCAGCGGCAGCAGGAACAGGCCGAGTTTGAGGCCCGCCTAAGGGCAGCGGTGGCCCAGCCTGGGCAAAAGTACACTTGGACCCCAGCGGAGCGAGCTCGTCTGGAGCTGCTGGAGCGCCTAGCTTTGCAGGGAGCGGCGGCCAGCATTCGCAGCCACGAGGATCTCTCCCACAACCTTAC
>NZ_JANSIR010000106.1:12301-13611 GCF_047462155.1 Synechococcus sp. OH2 | reverse complement strand
GGGCCTGTGGAGCCGCCACGAGAACCTGGCTCTGCGCCTCACCGGGATCCCCACCCAGTTTCCCAAGGAGGTGGAGCGCTACACCCAAACTTTGCTGGGCGGCCCTCCTCCCTTCCTGGATCCCCATCTGCGCCGCGATCTCACCCATCTCCACACCTACACCATCGACGACGCCAGCACCCGCGATATCGACGATGCCCTCAGCGTCGAGTTTTGGTCGGATGAGGAGATCAAGCTCTGGATCCACATTGCCGATCCCAGTTGCTGGGTACAGTGGGGGGATCCTTTGGATCTGGAGGCCCGCCGGCGGGGCACCAGCGTCTATCTGCCCGAGCGGGTGATCCCGATGTTTCCACCGGAGCTGTCCACCGGCCTGATGAGCTTGGTGCAGGGGGAGGTGCGGCCTGCCCTCAGCTTCGGCATCCGGCTGGGATGCGACGGTGCCGTGCGAGACTACGAGATCTGCCTTAGCCAAATCCAGGTCAACTACCGCCTCACCTATGACGATGCCGACGAGATGCTGGAGTTGGGGGCAGAGGCACAACTGACGGCCATTGCCCGGGCCGCTCGCTGGCGCTACGCCTGGCGCCTGGCTCAAGGGGCCATCCAGATCGGCCTGCCGGAGCAAGATATCAAGGTCATGGACGAGATCCCCCACCTGCGTGTTATTGAGGATACGCCGGCGCGGCAGATGGTGGCGGAGATGATGGTGCTGGCCGGTGAGGTGGCTGCTCGCTTTGCTTGCCAAAACGGGATCCCGGTGCCCTATCGCCTGCAGCCGGCCCCTGAGCTCCCCCCGCCGGAGGTTTTGGATCTGTATCCCCAGGGGCCGGTGAGATCCTTTGCCATCATGCGCTGTCTATCGCGGGCAGAGGTGGCCACCCAACCGGGGCGACATACGGGGTTGGGTCTCGATGCCTACTGTCAGGTAACTTCCCCCATTCGCCGCTACCTGGATCTGGTGGCCCACTACCAGATCAAGGCCTTTTTGCGGGGGGATCCCTTGCCCTTGACCGAAGCCGAGGTGCAGCAGTTGTTGCTGGCCATCGAGCCAGGCACGGCAGAAGCGGTTCAAGTGGAGCGCAAATCCAAGCGCTACTGGAGCATCGAGTACCTGCGCCAGCGGCCGGGGCAGATTTGGCGGGCCTTGGTCTTGGGCTATCTGCGGGAGCAGGAAAACCTCGTCATGGCTCTGCTGGAGGAGATTGCCTTTCGGGTGCCGGTGCGCCTAGAACGCCAGGTTCCTCTGGCGGCTTGGATTGAACTGGAAGTCGTGCAGGCGGATCCCCGCGCGGATGTGATCGAGCTGC
>NZ_JANSIR010000106.1:11717-12191 GCF_047462155.1 Synechococcus sp. OH2 | reverse complement strand
CGAGGTGGGATGGGATGCCCCTTAACCTGACGCTTACCCAATCTCCCCAGGCAATTGATACAACGGAAGGGGAAGGTCTCATAATGTCCGGACTGCGAATTTCTCTGGGGGGATCCCATGACCGCACAAAGCTCTGGCCCGCCTCCGATTGTTTACATTCTTTTGCTGGCGATACTGGGGGGAGGCGGCTGGTATGCCTATCGCTCCGGCCTATTTGACTCTTTCCTGAATCGAGGGAACGTGCCTTCTGTCCCCAGCCAGATTCCGGCTGCCCAGCCGCAAGCCCCGACGGCACCCAACCTTCCCCAGGCGCAAGCCCCCAATCTGCCTGCCGGCCCGGTTAAGCTGGACACTTCCCTGCCCAACCCGGCGGTGCTGCAGATGGATGGCAGCGTCACAATGGTTCGCCTTGTCTTGGCCTTGAAGTCAGGCTACAGCCAGCGCAACCCCGGCATTCCCCTCACCTACGGGATC
>NZ_JANSIR010000106.1:0-11614 GCF_047462155.1 Synechococcus sp. OH2 | reverse complement strand
CAACGGCTCCAATGCCGGCCTCAAGGCCCTCATGGAAGGCCGCATCCAGCTTGCCGCCAGCTCCCGCCCCCTCAATGCCAGCGAAGTGCAGGCCGGTTTGCAGGCGATCCCGGTGGCCAAAGATGCCCTGGCGGTGGCGGTGGGGGTGAACAACCCCTACAAAGGCGGCCTGACGCTGCAGCAATTGGCCGATATCTTCCAGGGCCGGATCACCAACTGGAGTCAGGTGGGCGGCCCGGATCGCCCAATTCGCGTTCTCAACCGCGCCCCCCAGAGCGGCACCTACACTGTCTTCCAAGAGCTGGTGTTACTGGGGCTGCCCTTTGCTCCCGACAACCCGCCCTACTTCACCACCGCCACCCAAGATGTCACCACCCCTCTCCTGCGGGCTTTGGGAGAAGACGGCATCACCTACAGCACTGTGGATCAGGTGCAGAACCAGCAAACGGTAAGGATGGTGCCCATTGATGGCCAAATGCCCACTCGCGAGGCCATTCAAAGTGGCCGCTACCCTTTGGCCCGCAACGTATTTTTGGTGGTGCCGCCAAAAACCAGCCCCGTGGTGGCTGACTTCATCAACTACGCCCTCTCCGACCAAGGCCAACAAATTATTGGCCGCACCGAGTTCATCCCGCTGCGCTAGCTAGCCTAGCGATTGGCTCGGTAAAGCAGTCCCAGTCCCACTACGGAGCAGATGAAGTTGGGCAACCAAGCTGCCACCTCCGGCCCCAGCGTCCCGATCTGCCCCAGCGCCTGGCTGACAAACAGCAGCACGTAGTAGGCGAAGATAATCAGCACGCTGAGGCCCAGGCCCAGAGAAGAACTGGTGCGCTGGGGGCGCAGGCCCAGAGGCGCCCCGATCAAGGTGAAGGCCAGACAGGCAAAGGGAATGGCGTACTTTTGGCTGAGGTTGACCTGGAGGCGGCGTACCCGCTGCAGATCCCCTGAGCTGGCGATGACCTCAATGTAGCGGCGCAGCTCTTGAATGTTCATCTCCTCGGGGCTGCGAACCTCCTGGGCCAAATCCAGCGGCGCCCGCGACAGACGCAGCTCCTGCCGAGCAAAGGTGGCGATGTTGCTGTAGGTGCCGTCGGGCGAAACGAGGTAGGTGGTGCCCTCTTCAAACACCCAGAGGTTCTCCTGGGGATCCCAGCGCCCCCGTTGCGCCAGGAGAATTTGGCTGAGAGCCTCGTTGGAAAAATCGAGGACAATTACGCCGCGCATCTGCTGGCCATCGAAGCTGCGGGCATAGAACTGACGGGTTAGCCCTTGCCGGCGGGAAAAACTGCCGTCCGGCTCGGGCGTAAGGATCTCGCCAAACTCTTGGTAAAGGATGTTCTCGCGGCGAAAGTCCGGATCCCGGTTTAACGCCCGATTTAAGGTCATGGCCGCCTGGCGGTTGCTCACCGGCACCACCAGCTCGTTGAAGAGAAACGTTAACGTCGTCACCAAGAGGCTGAGGAGGAGAGCAGGCACCACCAGACGGTAGAGGCTCACGCCGCAGGCGCGCAGGGCAGTGATCTCGTTATCAGCAGACAGGCGCCCATAGGCCAGCAGTGTTGCCAGCAACATGGACATGGGGAACGTCAGGACGATGATCCCCGGTGCCCGCAACACAAACACTTGCAACGCTGCCGAAAGGGACAGCCCCGCCTCTACCACCAGGCGCACCAGCTCAAACAGGGATCCCACTGCCATCACCAGGGTGGTAAACGTCCCCACCCCAAACAGAAAAGGCAGCAGCATCTCCGAGACGACGTAGCGATCCATCAGGCCTACCGCACAGACGAGGGAGAGCCTGGGGCAGGACTGCTCAACCGAATAAGGAGTGGGGGGAGAAGAGAGTTTCACGCAGCCCAAGGAAGTAGTAGCTAGGACAGCCAGCCCTTCGGGAGAGCCGAAGGCTGTTAACGACTCTAGACTGGAACGTTGGGGAACGAAAGGTTGATTGCCCCCCTAGATCGACCTATGATTGTGCAAAAGTGTGCTCAGAATTAGCCTTGGGCCTGGCCGGTTATTTCTGCAAAATCTCCGAGCATGGCTCCTGCTCTCCCCAATCTCAAAGGCTTGCTGGAAAGACTCCTGGAGCTGCGCCGGCAAGTGGTCGAGGGATCCCAGACCTACCTGGCCGCTTGGGGCTGTTCTGCAGATCCTCCTGCAGCCCTCTGCAACCTGGCGCGCTACCTGGCGCTGCGCCAACACGATCTGCGCAACCTGCAATTGGAGCTGGCTGCTGTGGGGCTGTCCTCGCTGGGACGGTGTGAATCGCGGGTTTTGGAGAGCCTGGATGCGGTGATTGCCATTTTGGCAGCCACGCAGGGCCTAAGCCACAAGGGGCCCAGCTATGAGGAGTTTTACGCTGGAGACATGGCGCTGGAGCAGCACACTGCAGTTCTCTTTGGCCCTCCCTCCGCCCACCGCCGCGCCCGCATCATGGTAACCCTGCCCGGCGAAGCTGCCGAGCAGCCAGAGCTGCTGCTGCAACTGTTGCAGCGGGGCATGGATGTAGCGCGAATCAACTGCGCCCACGACGATCCCTCGGGGTGGGAGAAAATGGTGGCCCACTTGCGCTGGGCCGAAGCCCAGACCCAACGGCGCTGCAAGATTTTGTTCGACCTGGCCGGCCCCAAGATCCGCACTGGCCCGGTGGCCATGCCCCCCGGCAAAGCCAAGGTGTACTGCGGGGATCGCATCCTGCTCACGGCAGCCATGCCGCCGGTCAACTCTGACATCCCCTGCCAGGTGGCTTGCACCCTGCCCGAGGTTTTGGCAAACCTGCAGGTGGGAGCAACTGTTTGGATCGACGACGGCAAGATTGGCGCCCGCGTCGTGGGGATCGAGCCAGCAGGCGTGGTACTGGAGGTGGACAGAGTTGCTCCCCAGGGCAAGAAGTTGCGAGCCGAAAAAGGCCTCAACTTTCCCGACAGCCAGCTCCCGATCCAGCCCCTGACCGAGAAAGATCGCCAAGACCTGGACTTTGTGGTGCAGTATGCCGACCTGGTGGGCTATTCCTTTGTCCAGCAGCCGGCGGATTTGCAGGTGCTGTTTGCTGAGCTGGAGCGGTGCCAGGCTCGGCCTGACTTGGGGTTAATCCTGAAAATCGAAACCCGACAAGCGGTGAAAAACCTGCCGGCTCTCATTGCGACGGCTGCTAATAGGCCGCTGGGGGTGATGATTGCGCGGGGAGATCTGGCTGTGGAGATGGGCTGGCTGCGCTTGGGCGAGATCCAGGAGGAACTGCTGTGGATCTGTGAGGCCGCCCATGTGCCCGTGGTGTGGGCTACGCAGGTGCTGGATCAGCTCACCAAAGAGGGCCTGCCCTCGCGGCCTGAGCTTTCGGATGCGGTGATGTCTGCCCGCGCCGAGTGCGTCATGCTCAATAAGGGCCCCTATCTCCTGGAGGCGGTTGCCCTTCTGGATGAGCTGCTGGCTCGGATGCAAGCCCACCAGCACAAGAAAAGCCAACGCCTGCGGGCTTTGTATTCCTGGCAGTAGAGGAAGCTCGTTAGAGGCGGAACTTATCCCCCAGGTAATACTTGCGCACCAAGGGATCCGCCGCCAGCTCTGCTGCCGTGCCCTTGGCCAGGATGGCCCCATCGTTGAGAATGTAGGCCCGGTCGGTGATCTCCAGCGTCTCCCGCACGTTGTGGTCAGTAATCAAAACACCGATGCCCCGCTGCTTAAGTTTGGCCACCACCTCCTGGATATCTGCCACTGCGATGGGATCCACCCCCGCAAAGGGCTCATCCAGCAGCAAAAATTTCGGCCCATGGATCCCGGCCGCCAGGGCGCGGGCAATCTCGGCGCGGCGCCGTTCTCCCCCCGACACCTGCAAACCCAAACTGTGGGCCACATGGGCAATGCGGAACTCCTCCAGCAGGTGGTTGAGGCGCTGCTGCCAGAGGCGGCGAGGCACCCCCGTCTGCTCCATGATCAACAGCAGGTTGTCTTGAATGCTGAGGCGGCGAAAGATGCTGGGCTCCTGGGCCAAGTAGCCGATCCCCAAGCGGGCGCGGCGATGCATCGGCAGATGGGTAATATCTTGGTCATCCAGCCAGACATGGCCACGGTTGGGCTGGATCAGGCCGGTCATGATGTAAAAGGTGGTGGTTTTCCCCGCCCCATTGGGCCCCAGCAGCCCCACAACCTCTCCCTGCTGAATGTGCAAGCTGACGTCGCTCACCACCTCACGGCGGCCATAGCGCTTACAGATGTTTTCCAGTCGAATCTGCATAGGATCGGCACAGGGTTGCTGTTCAGTGCTGACTAATTTTGGAGGGCTAGTTCTACAGAGGCTTCTCTCCCAAGGCTGACCCGAACTCGACCCCTGATCTAGAGGGGGACGAGCAGAATTGACCACCTGCATGGGAATTGGGAAGATCTTCGGATATGGTTGCCGGACGCCGCAACTGCTCGCGCTGCACCCGGATGGGATCCCTGGCCTTTCCCATGCTCCGCTGTCCAGCTTGCCATTGGCTCAACCTCGACTCCGATCGTCGCTGTCGCCGCTGCGGTTGCTTCCTGCGTTGTCGCCCTCTCCCCTCCTGGGACAGCTTGCCCGTCGCCCGGCCCAGCTCGAGGAAAGGCAAGCCGAACCATCCTCTTCGGCTGGCAATCCGCTGGGATTGTGTCTTGGCTGCCTCGGCGATACTTTCGGTTTTGCTGGGACTGGGGCAACTGTCTTGGCATTGGGTGGAGCCGCTGCTGCAAGATCCTCCCCCGCCCGGCGATAGCCCACCAGCTCTAGGGCGATAAGGCCACAACGTCATCGCAGCTTGAGGGAATTTGTCAATGCGGGAGCCCAGGCAAACCTGTGGAGTGGTCGAAGCCGACGGATGCCACTATCATGTGACCAACGCAGAACAACCCCGCTCTGCCGGATTGTCTCAGTCAACCTTTCATGAGGCTTGATTACCATGAATTTCCATCTCAAAGCTGCCGCCGTTTTAGCGCTACTGACCACAGCAGCCGTGGCCTCCACTGCCGCCGCCACAACCCCCAACGCCTGCTTCTTGCGCTATCTTATCGCTTCCCGAACCTGTCCCAACTGCCGGCTGGGATCCCTCGAGCTGAGCAACCTCGATCTGGCAGAGGCTAACTTCCAGGGTGCCGACCTGATCGAGGCCAACCTGGAGCGCACCATCCTCACTGGCGCCGATCTCAGCCAGTCCTACTTGGTGGGAGCCAATCTGCGGCGCGCCCAGTTGCGTGGCGCCGACCTCAGCGGTGCCTACCTGGAGGGAGCGGACCTGCGGGGTGCCGATTTGCGGGGGGCCGATCTCTCCTCCGCCTCCCTCTACGGCGCCGACTTGCGCGGGGCCGATCTGCGCGATGCCAATCTGACTGGGGCTGACCTGAGCTTTGCCCGCACCTGGGGCACACGCCTGCAGGGCGCTGTTCGGGAATAGCGCAAAAGTCGAGATCAATTCTCGGCTGGCTCGCCACTGCCCACTTCCCCTCTCCTGCTCCGGGAGAGGGGTCGGGGGTGAGGGCCCAGTGCGGATGGCGAGACTCGAACTCGCAAGGCAAAGCCACACGCCCCTCAAACGTGCGCGTATACCAATTCCGCCACATCCGCATTCTAGGTTTAACCATCATAGCGGCAGAAGGGCGGAGCTGTTAAGAGGAGGGGCCATTGCAGTACGGGCGAGTTTAGTCTTCTGTCCAAAACCGCTCGGAGAGATACTTGTCGGCCCCATCGCAGAAGATGGTAACCACCACCCCTGCCGAGAGCTGACGCGCCACCTGCAGGGCAGCCACCACATTGGCGCCGGCGGAGATGCCGACCAGCAGGCCCTCCTCCCGAGCCAGGCGTTTTACCATCTTTTGGGCCGCCTCGGTGGAGACCTCGACGTGCCGATCCGGCAGGGTGGGATCGTAGATCTCCGGCTTAAGGGCGGTGGCCATGTGCTTGAGGCCTTCGAGGCCGTGGAAGGGGGAGTCGGGCTGCATGGCGATGATCTGGATATCAGAGCGGTACTCCCGCAGGCGCCGCCCTACCCCCATACAGGTGCCGCTGGTGCCCAGGCCGGCCACGAAGTGGGTGACCTGCCCCTGGGTTTGCTCCCAGATCTCCACCCCTGTGGTCTCGTAGTGGGCCTGCCAGTTGGCGGGGTTGCTGTACTGGTCAGGATAGAAGTAGAGATCGGGGTTTTCGGCGTAGAGGGCGCGGGCTTTCTCGATGGCCCCATCGGAGCCAAGGGCTGGATCCGTGAGCACCAAGTCCACCCCATAGGCAGCGAGGATCTTCTTGCGCTCTGGACTGGCGTTGGCCGGCAGGGCCAGCTTCACCTTGTACCCCAAAGCTGCCCCTATCCAGGCATAGGCGATGCCCGTGTTGCCGCTGGTGGCATCCAGGATGATCTTGCCAGGCCTCAGCTTGCCCTCGCGTTCGCCAGTGCGAATCATGTTCAGGGCCGGGCGATCCTTGACCGAGCCGCCGGGGTTGTACCACTCTGCTTTGCCATACACTCGCACCGATGGCGGCAGTTCAGCAGTAACCCGCCGTAAGCGAATGAGGGGCGTGCCGCCCACCAGCTCAATAGGGCTATCAACCGCAGGGGGCAAGGGGCGAGAAGAAAACACAGTCGGGTACAAGGGGGATCCCTCGCTAGATGGGCACTGGGCTGGACAACCATTGCTCATCTTATCCCGGTGTTGATCGGCTCTTGCCGGCTTTTTCTGGCCCTTCTCCGCGCTTTCCCGAAAACCTCTGGCTAGACTTTAAGATGGGGGTAGAGAAGCACGAGTTCTGGACAGCGGCGTGATGCGGAGGGGCATGGCAGAAGTCGGCATTGTAACCGCGCAACAGTTTGACCGCCGACGAGGCCAGATCCACGTTTACGATGGCGAGGGCAAGGGCAAGTCCCAGGCGGCGTTGGGAGTTGTGCTGCGCTCCATTGGCTTGGGAATCGAAAATGCGGCCCCCAGCCGGGTGTTGCTGGTGCGGTTTCTCAAGGGGCCGGGCCGCACTTATGCGGAGGACGCGGCGATTGCCGCTCTGCAGCGGGGCTTCCCCCACCTCATTGATCAACTGCGCACGGGGCGAGGAGAGTTCTTTGGCCCCGACGAGATCACCAAGTTTGACCGTCAGGAGGCCCGCCGCGGCTGGGATGTGGCCAAGGGGGCGCTGGCGTCTGGATTTTACTCGGTGGTGGTGCTGGACGAGCTGAACCCGGTGCTGGATCTGGGCCTACTGCCGGTGGAGGAGGTCGTCAGCACCCTCAAGCAAAAGCCGGAGGAGATGGAAGTTATCATCACCGGGCGGGGCGCCCCCAAGGAAATTATCGACCTGGCCGATCTGCACTCAGAAATGCGCAGCGTCCGTCGGGCGACGGATCCCCAGAATGGCCAGCCCCCCCTCAGCGGCATTGAGATTTACACCGGCAACGGCAAGGGCAAGTCCACCAGCGCTCTGGGACGGGCTCTGCAGGCTATTGGGCGTGGCATCAGCAAGGATCTCTCCCACCGGGTGTTGATCATGCAGTGGCTCAAAGGGGGGACGGGCTACACGGAAGATGCGGCCATTCGGGCCTTGCGGGAGAGCTACCCTGATCTAGTGGATCACCAGCGCTGCGGCCGCGATGCCATTGTCTGGCGGGGCAAGCAGCAGGAAATCGATTATGTAGAGGCAGAGCGGGGCTGGGAGTTGGCCAGGGCGGCCATTGCCTCCGGGCTTTACAAAACCATCATCCTGGATGAGCTCAACCCGACGGTGGATCTGGAGCTATTGGACGTGGAGCCGATTGTTGAGGCTTTGCTGCGCAAGCCGCGCGACACGGAGATCATCATCACAGGGCGCTGCCATGCTCCTTTGCCCTACTTTGAGCTGGCCTCTGTCCATTCGGAAATGGTGAGCCACAAGCACTATGCCGAGCAAGGCGCGGATCTGCGGCGCGGGGTGGACTATTGAGCAAGAGAATGGAATCCTTGACAGCGCCTATGCAGGTCAGTGGCTTCCCAGATGCGAGGGCAGTGGCCCAGTTGCTACTTGCTCTTTTCCAGACGGAGGTGTGGGTGGAGGGCAAGGAGCGGGTTCCCCAAGGCCCGCTGCTGGTGGTGAGCAACCATCGCAGCTTTTTGGATGCGCCGGTGCTGATCGCGGGGCTGGATCGACCAATTCGTTTTGCCTGCCACTACTATCTATCCCAGGTGCCCCTCTTGCGGGAGATCGCCTTGGCGCTGGGGTGTATCCCCCTCCAGCAGGGATCCTGGCCGCAGATTCACTTTTTTCGCCAGGCTCAGGCCACGTTGGCAGCGGGCGGAGGGGTGGGAATTTTCCCGGAAGGGGCAGAGCAGATTACCCGCGAGACCTCACCCCAGGAGGTGGGACGGTTCCAGCCGGGCTTTGCCCATCTGGCCTTGGCTGCCAAGGTGGATCCTCTGCCAATCCTGCCGGTGGCCGTGTGGGCTCAGGAAGAGTGGCGGGGGATGGATATTCCCATGGCTTTTTTCCGCTGGTTTGATCCCAGCGAGCCCAGGTTTCAGCAGCAAGGAGGGCACCCGGTGGTGATCTATCGCCGGGTGGTGCTCAAGGTGGGATCCCCTCTCTGGGTGAGGGGAGAAGGGCGCTATACCTGCCGCCAGGAGAGGCTGCAGCTAATTCAGGAGTTAACGGCAGCCGCCCGCGAACAGGTGCGCTTGGGGTTGGCAAGGAGATGGAAAAATTGAAGGGTAAGCCCACCGCCTCTATTCCAAGCCACCAGAAGCGGCCCCCGCTGTTCTATTTGCCGGGTATGGATGGCACAGGCCAATTGTTTTACCGGCAGGCGCAGGCTCTGCAAGCCGAGTTTCACGTCCGCCCTTTGAGCTTAAACCACCCCGAAGCGGGAAATAGCTGGGAGAGCCTGGCCGATTGGGTGGGATCCCAACTGGAAGAGGGGGCCTATCTGTGCGGCGAGTCCTTTGGGGCCTGTCTGGCGTTGGCCGTTGCCGCCCAGCAGCCGGGGCGCTGTCGTGGCCTCATCTTGGTCAACCCGGCCTCATCCCTGCGGCGCCGGCCCTGGTGGTGGGCGGGCCATGTTCTCCTGCCCTTTTTGCCGCCAGCGCTCTACCACCAGATGGCGGAGCGGGGGCTGGGATTTTTGGCGGAGCTAAGCCAAATGGAGCCGCCGGATCGGGAGCGGTTGCGCCAGGCCGTACACAGCGTTGCTCCCGAGGTGGCTGCCCAGCGCCTGGCCTTGCTGGGATCCTTTGTTGTGGAAGAGCTGCCCCTGGAGTCGATGAGGCTGCCAACCCTGCTGGTGGCGGGGGGGCGGGACCGCCTCCTACCCTCGGTGCAGGAGGTGCAGCGTCTGGCGGAGCGACTGCCCCAGGCTCAGGTGGAGATCTCGCCTTTGAGCGGTCATGCCTGCCTTCTGGAGCGGCAGATGAACCTGCGGCGCTACTTGCTCAAGCCCGATGGGGTTTTTGCCCCGCTACTGCTTAATTCCGCTCCAGCGCATTGAGCAGGGGGAGGGATCCCCACAAGTTTTCGATTCGCTCTTGGCAGGCGCTATCTTTCCCTTCTCGATCCAGCCAAAGAGCTCTCAAGCCTGCTGCCTTGGCCCCTTGGTAGTCTTCGCGGTAGCTGTCGCCAATGTGCCAGGCAGCGGCAGGCGGGATCCCTTGGGTCTCTAGGGCAGCTTGGAAGATGCGGGGATCGGGCTTGGCATGGCCCACCTGGGTGGAGAGGGTGAGGCTGGAAAAATAGCCCTCCAACTGCAGTGCCTGCAGCACCTTGGGCAGGCGGCTGTCGAAGTTGGAGATCACCCCCAGCCGGATCCCTTCCCCCTGGAGGGCCTGGAGAACCGGCAGCGTCTCCGGATACAGTTCCCAGGGATCCGCCCCGGCAAAATACTCGAAAAGGCGGGCAAAAAACGCCTCAAACCGTTCCTCCCCAAAAGCAGCCAGGGATCCCACCCCTGCAAAAGTCTGGCGCACCACCTGCCGCCACCAGGCCCGCTCCCAAGCCAGCAAAGAGGATCCCAACAGACCGGCACAGGCTGGCGGCGGAGCGCTGGCAAAAGCTTGGGCAAAGGCGCGATCCAGCGCCTGCGGATCCACCGATACCCCATACGCTGCTGCCGCCTGGCTGTAGGCCTGGCCGACGCTGCCCCGCACCCGAAACAGCGTGCCCACGGCATCGAAGAAGATTACCCTCGGCCTCACTGCTGGCTCTCGTAGCGGGCGTAGGCATCCACAATCCGCTGCACCAGGGGGTGGCGTACCACATCCCGCTGGTCAAAGTAGCAAAAGGCAACTCCCTCCACCCCGGCCAGGATGCGCTCCGCAGCCGCTAGGCCCGACAGGCGATGTTTGCCCAGATCCGTTTGGGTGAGATCCCCGGTAACCACCATGCGCGACCGAAACCCCAGGCGGGTGAGCGCCATCTTCATCTGCTCTGGGGTGGTGTTCTGGGCTTCGTCCAGAATGATGAAAGCATTGCTCAGGGTGCGACCGCGCATGTAGGCCAGCGGCACCACCTCGATCACACCTTGTTCCATCAACTGGGGCAGTTTGGCCGGATCGATAAACTCAAACAGAGCATCGTAGAGGGGCCGTAGATAGGGATCCACCTTCTCTACCAGATCCCCAGGCAAGAACCCCAGCTTCTCCCCTGCTTCCACCGCAGGGCGAGTGAGGATCAGGCGCTCATACTCGCGGTTTTGCAAGGCCGTGATGGCCACGACGGCAGCTAGATAGGTTTTGCCGGTGCCCGCCGGCCCAATGCCGAAGCAAAGGTCGTGAGCTCGGATGGCTCGCACGTACTCCTGTTGACGGGGCGTCTTGGGCCGGATCAGCTCTCCCTTGCGGGTGCGGGCCAGAACACTTACCTGCGCCTGATGATAGGCGTCAGCTTCTTGGTTAGAGAGGGCGCGAAAGGCTTGTTCGGCATCGATCACAGTAACAGGGTGTCCAGTTTGCCAAAGCGGTCTCAGCAATTCTAGCCACTGCCGCACCTGCTGCCGCTGTTGAGGTGTGCCCCTTAGGTACAGGTCTTGTCCTCGCAGCGTTACCGAGGCGCCGCTACAGCGGCTGATCCACTTCAGGTTGGCCTCCTGCACGCCCGCCAGAGACATAGCCTGCCGCGGATCCAACAAAGAGATGATCTCCAGATCGGTGGGAGCGGAAGAAGTCGAGTTGTTGTGCATGCCGTGGGCGCTGCGCGCCCTAAAACCTGTGATGGCGATTCTATCAAAACTGCCGGACAGCACGCTTCGGCCTCTGGACAACCGTTGCAAACCCCCCAGACTGACTTCAGGAAGCTGAACAAAGAGGAAAGTTTATTTGACACTCCCACCGACTAAAGTCAGGGGATTCTTACGCAGTCCACAATCGGACTCGTAAAGGCGTTGTCAAGACGCCCCTAGACGGTTCCTTGGAACCAAGTCTCAAGGTTCCGCTGACTTGTTGACTGACAGCACTGTCCGGGTCTTTCACCGGGGTAGGTGCTTACTTAGCAGCAGTTATAGCAAGGCTTTTCCGCCCCGCATTCAAGTACGGGGCTACCAAGCTACTCTGCTGTGTTCTGGAACACAAACTGGGAAAACTTACACCAATCGGGATTTGGATTCAGCTTTTGCTCATACAGCCTGTTAAGGAATCAAGGGGTACAGTAGCAACACTTAGCAAA
>NZ_JANSIR010000105.1:22120-29762 GCF_047462155.1 Synechococcus sp. OH2 | reverse complement strand
CATGCAAACCTTTTCATAAAAGATACATAATTTAACATTTACGGAGCTTCCTCGGCAGAGCAGAGGTTGGGGAAAATCTGAGCAGGTTGTCGTTGACCGCCTGGGATTTTCGGTATAAGTCCCTACGGAATTCCTGGATGCGTGGTTATGTCGAACTGGTCGGAGTCCACCTCTTCCCCCGAGCTGTTGCAGATGGCGCGTTGGCTGGCGGGAGACTTCAGCAACCAAGAGCAAGCCTGGGAGAACCCACCTTTTTTTGCCTCGATCCGGGTGGCCTATCGTCCCTTGCCAACTGCTGTGCTGGGGGGGATTGGCTTCTATGTGGAACAGGCCTACAGCGGCCATTTGGAGGAGCCCTATCGTCAGGCAGTGGTGGAACTCACCCAAGTAGGGGACGGGATCGTGATTCGCAACTACCGTCCTCTGCAGCCGCAGCGGTGGCGGGGGTGTGCTCGCGAGAAAGCGGAGCAACTTAGCCAACTGAGCGCTGCCGATCTGGCCTACCTGCCGGGGTGTGATGTGCAGGTGAAGAGGCAGGGATCCCTCTTTGTCGGCGTGACAGAGCCGGGTTGCCGCTGTTGTGTGGTGCGCAACGGCCAAACCACCTATTTGCAGACCACCTTGCACCTGAGCGAGAGCGAGTTTTGCAGCCACGATCGCGGCATAGATCCGGTTACCCACCGCCAGGTGTGGGGAGCTTTGGCCGGCCCTTTTCGCTTTCGCAAGGTTGTCGATTGGCAGGTGGAGCTGCTGCAGTAGGTGGGAAGAGGATCCCTGGCCAATCTCGGCGCCGTGGGCGAAAGATGATACTTTTGGAGGAAGCAACTGCGGCCCGCCACCTGTCCGAACAGGGATCCTTTCTGCTGGCTGCTCGGCAACGCTGACGCGAATGTGCGAATGAACTATCCCCATGCAAGACGAACAAGACACGCTTCGCCAACAGCTTCTTGCCCTCCAAGATGAGGCGCTTGCCCAGGTGGCGCAGGCTGCCGATCTGGAGGCCTTGGAGCAGATCCGCATCGACTATCTGGGCAAAAAGGGGAAGCTCTCGAAGATCTTGGGGGGCATGGGGAAGCTGCCCCCGGAAGAACGGCCTGCCATTGGCGCTTTGGCCAACACCTTCAAAGAGGCCCTACAATCCAGCTTGGATGAGCGCAAACGGGCCTTGGCCGAAGCCCAGCTCCAGGCCCGCCTGGAGGCGGAGCGGCTGGATGTCACCATGCCGGGGCCGCGCCGGCCCTTGGGGCGGATCCACCCTTTGCAGGCCACCATCGACCGCATGCTCGATATCTTTGTGGGGATGGGCTACACGGTGGTTCATGGCCCGGAGATCGAGACAGAGTACTACAACTTCGAGGCCCTCAACACCCCCGCTGACCACCCGGCGCGGGACATGCAGGATACTCTCTACCTAGAAAAGGGTTATCTGATGCGCACCCAAACCTCTTCGGTCCAGGTGCGGTATATGGAGCAACACCAGCCGCCCCTGCGCATTGTGCATGCTGGGCGAGTGATGCGCCGCGATACCGTCGATGCCACCCACTCTGCCGTGTTTCACCAGATGGAAATTTTGGCGGTGGGCGAGAACCTCACCTTTTGCGACCTGAAGGGCACCCTCAAGGAGTTTGTCACTCGCCTGTTGGGCCAGCGAGAAACCCGCTTCCGGCCCAGCTATTTTCCTTTCACGGAGCCTTCTGCCGAGATGGATGTGCGTTTTGGCTCCAAGTGGCTGGAAATTTTTGGCTGTGGCATGGTGGATCCCAATGTGTTTCAGGCGGTCGGCTATGACCCGGAGCGCTACACCGGCTTTGCAGCAGGGATCGGCGTCGAGCGGGTGGCCATGCTTCTACACGGCATTCAAGATATCCGCCTGTTCTACAGCAGCGACCTGCGCTTTTTGTCGCAATTTTAGGTCAGGAAAAGGTGCGTTTGTAAACCAACTGGAGGTGCTCCAGCTCGTCTTTGCGATTGGCACGGCGCAAAAGGCGCATTTGTTCTTCGAGAACTTGGCGGGCTTCGTTGCGGCTAATCGGGTCAAAAACCAATTCTTCCAGAGCAGATGGATCGGCGTTGTGATCGGGGGGCTTGAAGTAAACCCGAAAAAACAGCCTTTGGGCATAAAGGGTGGTGAAGATGGCCTGACTTTCGTCAACCCGACACAGGCTGTAGAGCAAACCAAATGTAGGGTGATTCAGATACAGCTCATTCATGACCAATAGCGTATCACTCTTGGTGGAGAAGAGGGGCTTTCCTTCTTGTTCGCTGGCCGAGAAAGTTGCTGAAATGATTTTGCTCCGGCTCTTGAGACCAAGAGCGCAAATCATAGGTTCCACCCAGCCTGATTTTGGCTTTTGCGACTGGATTCAAGATTAACAAAGCTTTTAGACACAGGTCGGGCTGCTATCGCCGCTGCTGTTCCTGCGCCTTTTTCTTCATGTCATCCAATTCCTTATCTACCGCTAGTCGCATCTCCAGCCGACGAAATTCTTCCTCCAATTTATCCTCTTCAAACAGGCTGCCCCAGCGGTTGAACTGCGGATCCGGCTCGCCAGCCTTCTGGGCTTGGGCGGCTTTGACTTCTTGCAGCTTGGTTTTCACCTCTTGGCGGCGCTGGGCAATTTGCGGTAGCAGAGCTTCCAGTTGCTGGATTTTCTCCTCCAGAGCCTTGCCTTGGCCAAACACCCGACTCCCTTTCTCCAAAAGCTCGGCTTCCCGTCGGCGTGCCCCTTCGGCCAGATCGGGGCGATTGGCCCGCTCGGCCTTCTCGATGCGAAAGTGCCAGGTCTTGATCTCCTCGCCCAACTCGGAGAGAGCTTCGCTGAGGGCCTGCTTCTGAGCGCGGCTTTCCTGCAACAGCCGCAGAGTATCCGCTTCCTGCTGGCGCAACTGCTCATCAAGAGCCTGCAGCTCGATCTCGGGGTGGGCCCTAAGAAATTCCTCCAGGCGGGTTTCCAAAAATCGGATGATATCTTCGATGAATTTCATGGGCCGATCCTCGTTGGCCGAGCGCTCAGTTAGCTGCGTTTAGACTAGCGCAAGCCAGCCCCTTGCGGTGAGATCCCCAGATCCTGGATCCCTGTCTGCCTCAAGCCAACAGACGCCCGTCTCCAAGTCGGATAATGCGCTGGGCGGCTTGGGCCACTTCCAGGTCATGGGTAACCACGACAAGAGTAATGCCCTGGCGGTGGAGCTCGGCAAAAAGGTTGAGCACTTCCTGGCTGGTGTGGCTGTCTAGGGCGCCGGTGGGCTCATCAGCCAACAACAGTTGCGGTCGGTTGACGATGGCCCGGGCAATGGCCACCCGCTGTTGCTGGCCGCCGGAGAGCTGGGCTGGGCGCTGGTGCAGCTTGCTCCCCAAGCCCACCTGTTCTAAAGCTTGCTTGGCCCGCCGGCGCTGTTCTGGCTCCGGGATCCCGGCATAGGCCAAGGGGAGCATGACGTTTTCCAGTGCTGTCAGAACAGGCAGCAGATGAAACTGCTGGAAGACAAAGCCGATCTTTTGGTTGCGAATCCGGGCTAGCTCCCGATCCGTCAGAGTGGAAACCTCCACGCCGTCCAGCCAGTAGCGCCCTGAGCTGGGCCGATCCAAACAGCCCATGAGGTTCATCAGGGTGGACTTGCCGGAGCCGGAGGGCCCCATGATAGCACAGTGCTCCCCAGCCTCGATCACCAAGTCAATATCGTAGAGGGCCTGAAAGCTGCCTTCCGGCAGCGGATAGATCTTGTTCACCCCGACCATCCGCACCACGGGCGGGCGAGGCGAGGCCAAGGCGGCAGGGCGCTCCAGGGATCCCACGGGCCCCTGGTGACGATCTGCCCAGGGTTGTTGCTCAAGCATGGTTGACACCGCGACTGGCCCCATTCTAGCGAGCCTTTGGGCGGCAACTGCCCTGGTCCCTAGCCGGAAGAGCGGATCTCCTGCGGTTGGTGGTAGGGACAGCTTCCCTGGGGATCCACCCGGAGGCGGTAGAGGGGGGAGCGCTCCTGGTCGCAGCGAAGAACTTGGGTGTGGGCTGTCAAGATCTGGCGGGCAAAGCGGCAGTTCTGGCACCTCATGCCCCCGGCAGCGAAGACAGGGGGGGGTTTGGGGCGCGGCACGATGCCGGTGGCGGGGGCGGACTCTGCCGGGCGGATCAGCTCTCGCGGCGAAAGGCCGCGCAGCACCAGCTCAGATCCCTGCCAGCGGGCTTCCACCAGGCCGGTATCGGCCCAAGCGGCCCAACGGGGATCCTGGGCAATCTGAGGGGGCAGACGCACCTGCACACCAGCCAAGGCCCGGGGCGAGCCCTGTTCCTGCCAGATCTCTTCCACCTCCCCCTCGTAGCGCAAGGTGGGATCCCTGGGAGATTCTGACGGCTTGACTTGGGTTTGCAGGCGCCCGTCGGGGAACTCCAGCCAATGGCCGGGTTGAGGGCAGTGAACATGGTAACGGTTGCACAGCTCCGGCAGATCCGCCAGATCCTGCACCTGCTGGGGGCTGGCGTGCACCAAAACCACATGTTGGGGGCGAAAGGTGTGGACGATCTGGGTCAGATGCCCAACATCGTTGTGGCTGTGCCAGGCCAACCACTCCACCCCAATGCGGGAGCGCAGTGGCCCTGGCCATTGGTCAAAGGGGGTGGCCAACTCCACTTCCGGCAGCCGCACTAGCAAGCAGGAGCGCTGCGGTTGGGCCAGCAAGCGCGACCAGATGGGCTCCCAGGCTTCGGGCCCGGCGTCGGCATCGCACAGCAATAGGCCCTGGGGCAAGGGATCCACCTCCGTAAGGGGCTGCACCCGCGGCTGCAGGCGGTCTTCCCAGAACAAGGGCTGATAGGTGGCGAAATTGCGCACTGGCTCTGGCAGGTAGGGAAGCAAGCGTTCGTAGAGATCGCAGCCTGCGGCTAGCCCTGGCGCCACCCACACTGTCAGCTCTTGGGAAGCCTGGGTAAAGCGGTGGTGGGCTTTGAGGAGGAAAATCAACTCCTGGCCCAGCCCCAATACCGGCAGCGGAAACAGCACTGTCTGTCCTGCTGCCAAGGCGCTGATCAGGCGCTCCACCAGGCGGTTTTCCAGATGGCGACGGGGTGGATGGCGAGCGGATCCCAGCGAGGCTTCGATGAGCAGCACGTCCGGCTGCCAATGGCGCAAAGCGGCGAGATCCAAGCCGGGAGCAAAACGGGTAGAGGCCAGGGAACAGTCGCCGGTGTACACGCAGGTTTGGGCGGGGGCGGCTTGGGTGTTTTGCAACAGTGTCGTCGCCGCCCCCGGCAGGTGCCCGGCTGTGAAAAAGGTGAGCATCAGATGGGGCAAGATCTCCCGTGCCTGGCCAAAGGGCAGTGCCCGAAAGGGAGGAAAGCGAATTTCCCGGTCGTAGCCCGGCCAAACGCCCCGCTCCCACAGGCCGCTGGCCAAGTGGGCGGTCAGGGGGGTGGCATAGATAGGCACCTGCGGGTAGCGACGATAAAAGGCGGGCAGCCCCTGCAGGTGGTCAAAGTGAGCATGGCTGCAGATTACTGCATCCGGGATCCCTGGCAAGGCTTTGAGGAGAGCGGGAGCAGGCAAGCCACAATCGAGAAGCAAGCGGTGGGATCCCATCTCCAGCCAGTAGGCACACCCCTGCTGCCGGGGATCCGTGCCCAGGGGGATTAGTCGAAGGGGAGATCTCTCTGACTCCACAGATGTGTTGTTTTTAACTAGAAGACCACGCTCAATCCTGCAAACCACAAGGGCGGCTCGGACGGAGATCACCCCTCTCCCCGGTACACCTCCCGGAAAAGCAAGGGCAACCTATGCCGATCTTGCTATCCTATCCTTCTTCCAGCATAGCTGTTGCCCACTGTACGCCGGGGCAGCCGGCAATTTTCTCTATGCTCTCCAT
Source organism: Synechococcus sp. OH2 (assembly GCF_047462155.1). Lineage (NCBI taxonomy): Bacteria > Bacillati > Cyanobacteriota > Cyanophyceae > Synechococcales > Synechococcaceae > Synechococcus > Synechococcus sp. OH2. The sequence goes on along the minus strand of NZ_JANSIR010000105.1, from coordinate 23,902 downwards.
GCAACAGCGGGATGATAGGGGAATTTGGCTTTGCCATGTGCCTGGCTTGGCAGCCCTAGGAGTTGGGGAGCGCATCTGTTGTTTCTTCCGGCGCCGGGTTGTGGCTACGCAAGGCAAAGCCGGCAAAATCGTGATCGTCCGGGCGCACCGTTAGAACCATCAGGTTGTAGAAGGCCCAGACTAGGCCAAACAGCAGCTCTAGCCAGGTTGGATCCCAGTTGCCAGCAAAGCGCAGGGCTCCCACCCCCATTGCTGCTAGTGTCAGCACAATGGCCAATGCCTGCGGGCCGAGAGAGAGTTGGGACGGCTGTTCGGGATAGGGGGGCACCCCCCGCAACGCCTGCACCAACGCCTGAATGGACTGGAAAAACTGGCTACCTGTCTGTCGTTCTGACTGCCACGCAGCCCCCCACAGAGAGGGAGGAAAAGCCAACAGCCAGGTGAGCCGCCCTAGAAGGGCGTAGGGCAAAAACCAGGCAAAAAAGACCCTATCAAAGGCCGGCACCGGCATCCAGCCCGTGCAGAGAAAGAGGATCGGCACCGCCAAATAGGCCAGCTCTGCCACGCCGCCAGCAGCCCAGAGGGCCAGCCACAGGTACTGAAAGCGCTGCTGCTGCGTAGTTGGCTTGCCCCAGAAGGGATTTTCCCGCAAGGCCGAAAAAATCGCCAGCAGAGCCACGCGGCGGTTGCGCAGGGGCAACAAAACGCCGGTGACCTGGGCCTGGCGCACCAGGTGGGACTGCCAGCCGCGGCAGTGCATCTGACACCCCAACTGCACAGGGCGGCGAATGTCAATTTGCGGGATCCCCTCCAAAGCCGCCCGCCGAATGAGACAGCCGGATCCCAGCAGCGGTGCCGCCTGGTAGCCTTGGGATCCCACCGCCAAAAGCTGCTGTAGGGGGTGAACGGCCTGGGGCCGGCCCAGGGTGCGCAGCATCGCCTGCACAAAGCCGGTGGCATTGGCGATGGGAGCCCGCTCCAGTGAGTCATAAAACAGGGGCAACGTCTGCCACAAAAAATCCGGCTCGACAAAATGGCCCGGCTGCAACAGCAGCAGATATTCTCCCTGGATCTGGCCGGATCCCAGCAGGTAGGCTAGGGGATCGGTCGTGGGGGTGGGGCAAGGCCAGTACTCGCAGGGGATGGCCTGTGCCACCTTGGCCATCTCTCCGTCTTCCACCCGATCCACAATATGGACAAACAGTCGCTCCCAGGGGTAGTCCAGGCGCAGAGCCGAGAGCACCGTCTGCCGGGTCGCTTCCAGAGAATCCCGCTGGCGCATCACCAGCACATCCACCCGCGGCAGTTGAAAAAATGCCCGCTGCAGCACCTCTGGCCCTGGCACCGCCTTTTGCCTCACCTGGGAGTAGCGGCTGAGGATAAAGCCCACCGCCGCCAGCCAAACGTACAGCTCCGCCCCCCAAAACACAAGGGATCCCAGGCCTGTCAGCCCCTCGGTGATGCGCCAGTAAAGGTACGCCACCCCAGCGATAAGGTGGAGCAACCCCACTCCCCGAAACAAAGACATCCGCATAGCCGCAGATCTCACAGGCGCTCCACACAGTGCTGGGCATTGGGCCGGGCCCAGATCTGCCCCCTTTGCCCACAGACAGGCCAGGGGATGTGACAAATTGAGCTATCTTGGGCAGTCGCCCGGCCAGAACAGGTCAAGTCGCTGCCTATTGGGCAGCCGTCTCAACCGGGTAGACACTCACCTTTTTCCGCCACTTGCCGTAGCGCTCAAAGGTGACAATGCCGGTGGCTACCGCAAACAAAGTGTCA
>NZ_JANSIR010000105.1:21284-21988 GCF_047462155.1 Synechococcus sp. OH2 | reverse complement strand
GTTCACCCCTGGGTGAAACTTGGTGCCCCGCTGTCTCACCAGGATGTAGCCGGGATGCACCAGCTCGCCGCCAAAGCACTTCACCCCCAGCCGCTTGGCATTGGAGTCGCGGCCGTTGCGGGTGCTGCCGGTCCCTTTCTTGTGAGCCATAATGCCTCCTGTGCAAGTGTGTCGTCGCCGAAGATAAGTTGGGATCCTAAAGTTTAGGGCCTATTCCTCCGCCTCGGGGATCCCGGCTGCAGCAGTTGCCGTTTCAGAAGTGGATGGCGAGGCAGCCTGAGCGGCGGCCAGGGGCGTCCCGTTGAGTTCGATGGACTCGATCAGCACACGGGTGAGCATCTGCCGGTGTCCCCTTTTCTTGCGGGTCTTTTTCTTCGGCCTCATTTTGTAGACGAGGATCTTGGCGCTACGGCGGTGCTGCAGAACCCGCGCCCTGACCACGGCCTCGGCAATATAGGGACGGCCCAGGGTTACCTGTCCCTCATGGTTAATCAACAACACCTGGGACAGGGTCAAAGGGCTGTTCTCTTCTATGCCGGGCAGGCGATCGATGTCGTAAAAGCGCCCCGGCTCTACCCAAAGCTGCTTGCCACTGGTTTCCACAATCGCGTAGGTCATGCCTTTTCCTTGCCGTACAGGTGCCCCTGCGGGTCTTGAAACCTGATCCGAGCATTGACAGCGATTTTTAATGCTAGCGGAAAAAC
>NZ_JANSIR010000105.1:1461-21156 GCF_047462155.1 Synechococcus sp. OH2 | reverse complement strand
TCCCCTCTCCCAAAGGGAGAGGGGAGTTGGAGCATCACTCGGTTAGCTTCTCCCAGGCGGCCTGAAGGGCAGCTTGCATGCGCTGGGCGGCGCGGCTGAGGCGCTGTTGCCAGGTTGTCCATTTTTGCTGCAAAAACTCTGCCGCCTCATCCAGCAGGGAAAGGTCAAACTTGCCCCCTTTGGCCAGCTCGTCTCGCACCTGCTTGACCTTGACACGCACCACCTCCGGCGGATCCTGGGGGCCGACCAGGGCTTTGAGGCGATCCCCCATGCGCTGGATGAGCTGCTTGACTTGGCGGGATTTTTCGCTCCAAAAGTTCTTTAGGCCCTCAGTCTCCGATTTGAGGCGCTGGGGAGCATCTTCCTTGACCACCACCGCGTCCACGTCGATCGCCTCTACATCCTCAGGTAAGAGGACGGCGCGCCCTCCCCAGGGCTCAGCAATGCTGCCCCCCAGGATGTAAGCAGCAATGGATCCGGTCTCCCAGTCGAAGAGAAAATCCTCAATCCAACCCACCGGCTGATCCCCAATGCGCACTGTGCGCCGGTAGAGGGAGCTGAGGGGCGTTGCCGGGGTGGCAAAGACGGCGGAGTAGGTCAGCAGCGCGTCCGGCCCGATGAGTGAGATCTGCTCCAGGGGAGTGTAGCCCTGCTGGCTGGTGAAGTAGCAGACCCGTCCCTGGGGATCGACCCAGATTTCTTCGACGGTGCCCAGGGCCGTGGCGGTGCTGCCATCCAGGGCCAGCAGGCCCACCACTTGGCTGCGTCGGACGACTTGTTCCATAGAGAAATTCTCCTGACTTGCGGGATTCAAGGGGGATGGAGGCTTGGGCTGCTTAGCCTCCGCGGTAGTAGTGTAGCTGCGCCCTAAGGCGGGCAATCTCCTGGGCCATGTCCAAGACCATCGCTGCCCCAACCCAGTTGAGGCCCAAGTCGCGATGCAGACGGATCATCTGCACCAGGCGCCGCAGTTGCTGGGGGGTGAGGTAGCTGCTTTCGGCTTCCACCAAACCCTGAGCCAGCAGCCACTCCAAGAGGTGGGGCGGGATCCCAGCTACTTCGCTGGCCTGCTCAAAGGTATAGAGGCGTTCTTCCACCCGCACAATGGCCAAGCTCATAGCCTCACCTCCTGCAAGTAGGCGCGGGGATCCCAGCTCCGATTTTGCCGCAGTTTCTCGTAGAGATCCCGCTCAGTGGGGGAGAGGGATTTGGGCGTGACAACCTTTAGCCGCACCAGCAGGTCACCTCGCTGCCCTTGGGGATCCCGCCAGCCTTGGCCGCGCAGCCGCAGGGTTTGGCCGCTATCGACGCCGGCAGGGATCTTCAGTTGCACCCGACCGGTGGGGGTGGGCACTTCCGCCGTGCCGCCCAAAACTGCCTCATCGGGCGTGATGGGCAGCTCGCAGAGCAGGTTGTCGCCGTCAAAGCGGAAGAAGGGGTGGGGAGGCAGCTCCAGGGTGAGGTAGAGATCCCCCCTCGGCCCGCCAAAGGGGCTATATTGGCCTTTGCCCTTGACGCGGATGCGACTGCCCGGTTTGGCGCCGGGAGGAATGCGGATGGTGAGGGTTTCGCCATCCACGCTCAGCCGCTTTTGGGTGCCGTGGAAGGCTTCTGCCCAGGTGAGGCCTAGCGTGGCTTCTACGTCTTGCCCTGGCAGATCCACCGAGACAAACGGCCCAAACCCGGTGGTGAAACCCTGGAAGCCGCCGCGGCGGGATCCCATGCGGCCCAGCAGCTCGTTGATAAAGTCCTCGAAGGTGGCGTACTGGGCAAATCCCTCCATGCCCGGCCCTGCTGCGGCACCGCTGCCCACCCGTTGCCAGTACTGGCCAAACTGGTCGTAGCGCCGCCGCTTGTCTGGATCCGAGAGCACCTCGTAGGCTTCGTTGATCTCCTTGAAGCGCTCCTCGGCTGCCTTGTTGCCGGGGTTAACGTCGGGGTGATACTGGCGAGCCAGCTTGCGATAGGCGCGCTTGATCTCCTCTAAAGAAGCATCTCGGCTGACGCCCAGGATCTGGTAGTAGTCCTTGAAATCGCTCGCAGCCATAAGCTCACCCCTACGAAATCAGGTTAAGGCTTTTCAGGATACTTCTCAGAATGTAAGGTGGGTATTGAAGAGACGGAGCCACGGCGGGGCAGTTGGCTCTGCCCCTGCTGTTGAGAAGCTATCTGGGCTAGGGCTTGCGCCTGGAAAAGATTCCCTTGTCGTCCCTTGTGAAAACTTGTTTAACCTTTTCCCAAGCCTTGAGCAGGGCCTGGGTGACAGGGTTGCCCTCTGCCTTGGCCTGGTTATAGGCTTCCACAAAGGTTTGCTGGGCTTCTTCTGAGAGATCGGCGCGGATTTCTGGGGAGATGGTCTCCGGCGTCAGGTTGCCTTCTGGCTCACTAGGCAAGTTCAAGTCGGCAGTGGCCACCTCTTCGCCGCCGGCACTTTGCAACAGCAAGTAGATTTCGCCGGCTTTTTCCTCCGGCACCTGCACCACCAAGAGGAACTCACCTGCTTGCACCCGGGTTTGGTAGATGGCAGCTTTCTCCTGCGGCATGCCCAGGGCAATGAGGGCGGATCCCAGCCCCGCTCCCAGCGCCCCGTAGAGAGCGCCACCGGTTGCCCCCAGCAGCGCCGCTCCCAAAGGTCCAGCGGCCACCACCGCTCCCAAAAAGGGAATAAACAGCACCCCTACGCCTGTAAGTAGCCCCAACAGGGATCCAAACAGGGATCCATAAATAGCGCCGCTGGTCAACCCGTCGAGAACCACATCCTTGCGGGTGATAAAGCCGCTGATTTTGGCTTCCGTTTGAAAATTGCGGCCAATGATGGAGATGCGATCATTGGGGATGCCGCGGTTGAGGAGGCGCTGGATGCACTCTTGGACTTTGGCTTCTTCTTTAAAAACGGCAGAAACGCACTTTTTGGGGGCTTGGGCGAAGGCGCTCATAAAGTCTCCTGGGAAAGTTTTGGCCGAGAAGGCTGAGGGCAGCTTTTGGCAAGCTTTTCCCCTCTTTGCCTATGCTGCCCATTATCTCCCTCGCTTGCCCCAGCGGGAGTCGAGGGATCGCGAAACTCCTGGAGCGATCTCCGTACTGAGGAGGCCTGCCCAAGCGCCCCGCGCCGCTGGCCCTCACCCCCAGCCCCTCTCCCTCAGGGAGAGGGGAGTTGGGAATCGAGGTCGCGGCTAGAGGGATCCAAGACCTTGCCTCAAGCCCTGGCAGACCCCACTCAAAAAGTCCAGATCTAGGGTCTCAAGGGTGTCGCTGAGCTTGTGGTAGTGGGGGTTGCGCAAGAAGGCGGTGTCGGTCACCATAACCGCGGGGTAGCCTGCATCCCAAAAGGGGGAGTGGTCGCTGAGGCGGGTAAGCGGCAGGATCAAACCCCGCTGGCCGGCTGGCAACCAGCAACACGGGATCCCCGCCTGCTGAAAACTGTGCTGCAGCCTCAGCAGATCCCCCAGGGCGGGCCAGTTGCCAATGAGGCCAATGTAATCCCCCCGGTCAGGGTAGAACCGCTCCAGGCCGGCGGGGTAGCGCTGGGATCCGGGGGTGGGATCCCGGTAGCCCAGCATCTCCAGAGAGAGCATTAGCCGCAGGGGTTGGCGCTGTTGTCTAAGAAAGCGGGCGTAGGCTTTGCTCCCCAGCAGGCCCCGCTCTTCTAGGTCGAAGGCCACTAGCCACAGGGAGGAAAGGGCGGGATGGGTGGCAAAATGGCGGGCCAATTCCAGCAGCACCGCTACACCGCTGGCGTTGTCGTCGGCTCCAGGGGTGGCCGGGGCAGCGTCAAAATGAGCCCCGACCAGAATGGGCGATCGGCGGGGATGGGATCCCGGCAATTTCAAGATCCAGTTGCGGTGCTGGCAGCCCCGAGCCTCGAAGGAGAAAGATTCCACAGGGCCATAGCGGGAAAGCTCCTCTTGGATGTAGCGCTCCACCTGACGGTGGCCCAAAGGCGACCAGTCGGGATCCCGCGGCTGGGCCACTTGCTGCAGGTGATCCCGGAGGCGCTGTTGCAGATGGGGATCTTGGATCACTTTTCTTGCTCGGCAAGGGCTTGGGCATGAACCTGGCGGGCCAGCTCCAGGGTGAAGTAGCGGTGGGATCCTGCCCTTCCCGCCAGCACCTGAAACGGCAACTCCGGCTCCCCCAGGTGATCTAGCACCAAGGCTGCTCCGGAAAAGTCTTGCTCCCGAGTGTAATCGTTAACCGTCACCACGGCAGGGATGCCCGCCTGCTGGGCCGAGCGCAGCCCGTTTTCGGAGTCCTCAAAGGCCAGGCACTCCTGGGGGCGCAGCCGCATCTGTTCCAAGGTGTAGAAGTAGATGTCGGGGGCAGGCTTTTTGGCGGGGACAATATCGCCGGCAGCAATCACCTCAAACCAGCTCAGGCTCTCCGGCAGGGTGTGCTCCAGAAGGGCCGTCACGTTTTCGGGCGTGGTGGTGGTGGCGATGGCTAGGCGGATCCCGGCGGCCTTGGCTTCCTGCAAGAGGCGCTTGACCCCAGGGCGCAAGGGGATCCCTCCTTGGGCCAGTAGAGCTGTGTAGTGGCGGGTTTTGGCCTGGTGCAGCCGGGCTATTAGGGCCGTCAGGTCTTCCCCGGCAGGCAGCGGCGGCTGACAGGTCTCGACGAAGTGGCGAATGCGCTCTTTGCCGCCCGTAATAGCCAGGAGTTGGCCGTAGAGCTCCACCGACCAGTGCCAGTCCAAGCCTGCTTCGGCAAAGGCGGCGTTAAAGGCTACCCGATGGCCATCCCGCTCCGTGTCCGCCAGGGTGCCATCGACATCAAAAATAAACGCTCGCAGTTCCATGCCACCAGGGTCACGTCCAGACCCGGATACCGATAGGAGTTGCCGCCTGGATCAGCCCATCCCGGAAACAGCCCCAGGGGGCGACCCCATGCTACCGCATTCCTTGGCTGGGGTTGCGAGGAAGGTTGCGCGGCGGGTCTAGGAAAAGCGACAAGATGAGACAATAGAGCACCGGTTACCCACTTTTGCCATGAGCTTCGATTTTGACTTAATCATCATTGGTGCCGGCGTCGGCGGCCACGGCGCGGCGCTGCATGCCGTCGAATCCGGCCTCAAAACCGCCATCGTCGAGTGCGCCGAAATGGGTGGCACCTGTATCAACCGCGGCTGCATCCCCTCCAAGGCTCTGCTGGCTGCCTCCGCCCGCCTGCGGGAACTGCAACACAGCTCCGAGCTGGGCATCCAAGTGGGATCCGTCCAGGCTAACCGGGAGGCCATTGCCAATCACGCCACCCAGGTGGTGGAGAAGATCCGCGCCGACATGACCCGCTCCCTGGAGAAACTGGGGGTAACACTCCTGCGGGGACGGGGCAGGCTGGCGGGATCCCAAATGGTTGAAGTTCAGGAAGAGAAGGGATCTCGAACCTACACGGCGCGGGACATTATCTTGGCCACGGGTTCCCAACCCTTTGTGCCGCCGGGGATCCAAGTAGATGGCCGCACGGTGTTTACCAGTAACGAGGCGGTGCGGTTGGAGTGGATCCCGGAGCGGCTGGCCATCATCGGCAGCGGCTACATTGGCCAGGAGTTTGCCGACGTCTACACGGCGCTGGGATCCCAGGTCATTTTCATCGAGGCCCTGGAGACCCTGATGCCGGCCTTTGACCCCGACATTGCCCGCCTGGCCCAGCGGGTGCTGATCAAACCCCGCCAGATCCAGACCTATGTGGGCGTGCTGGCCAAGCAGGTGATCCCTGGCCAGCCGGTGACGATCCACCTCTCTAACGGCGAAACGCTGCAGGTGGATGCCTGCCTGGTGGCCGCTGGGCGGATCCCGGTCTCAGAGGGGCTGGGCCTGGCGGAGCTGGGAGTGGAGTTAGACAAGCGCGGCTTTGTACCCGTAGATAGCCGTATGGCCACGGAATTGCCCCACCTCTGGGCCATTGGCGATGTGACGGGCAAGCTGATGCTGGCCCACGCGGCGGCAGCCCAGGGGCGGGTGGCCGTGGAAAACATCTGTGGCCGCCCTGCTTACATGGATTACCTGAGCATCCCAGCAGCGGTGTTTACCCACCCGGAGATGGGCTTTGTGGGGCTAACCGAGCCCCAGGCCAAAGCCGAGGGCTACAGCGTGGGCACAGTGCGCACCTACTTTGGCGGCAACTCCAAGGCCATTGCCTCTGGCGAGACGGAGGGCATGGTCAAGCTGGTCTTTGACAAGGAGACGGGTCTCCTGCTGGGATCCCACATCTTTGGGCCCCATGCTGCGGATCTCATCCACGAGGCGGCCCAGGCCATCGCCCGCCGCGCCACGGTGCAAGAGCTGGCCCGCCTGGTGCACGTTCACCCCACCCTGGCAGAGACGCTGGAGGAAGCCTACCGGCGAGCTGCCCACAGTTTAACCGCAGCCTAGCCGTGGCCTGCTGGCGACCGACACGGGCCGACTTGACGGCCAAAGCTGGTCTAATAGGATAGGGGGGAAGAGGTGGGAGAACGTGGCTTTGGCCAGCGAAGCGGAGATTACCCGGGCGGTGCAGGCTCAGTACGAGGCGTTTCCCTACCCGCCCGTCCCCTACGACCGGCCCTTTGAGGGCTTTTCCAGCCTAGGCAGCTACATCCTCGCCCAATATGCCCGCACCCGCACTTTGCAAGAGCCGACCGGGGCCAGATTTTTGGTGGCTGGCTGCGGCACCGGCTGGGAGGTACACGGCATTGCCGCCAGCAACCCCGGCTATGGCGCCGTGGTCGGGATCGATCTCAGCCGCCCGGCCCTAGAGATTGCCCAGAAACGGATCAAGTACCACGGCCTGCGCAACTGCTCGGTGCACTACGGGGATCTCATGGATCCCTCCACTTGGCCGGAGGGGAGCTTCGAGATGATCAGCTCCTATGGGGTGATCCACCACACCGCCGATCCGGTCAAGGCTTTGAGAAACTTGGCCTCGCGCCTAGCTCCCGAGGGGGTAATGGCGCTGATGCTCTACAACCGTTCCGGCCGTTGGCATGTCTACCGCATTCGCCGCGCTCTGGAGCTGCTGGGGATTACTCCGCCGGCCACCCCGGAAAAGATTGAATTTGTGCGGCAATTGTTAAAGGCAGCCCATCCCAGTTCCATGCTGGCCCGGCATGCCAAGGCCCACGAGGAATACTACTTACCAGATGAGAACATCGTCGATAACTTCTTCCATGCCAACGACATTCCTTTTGACATTGGCGAGATCCCTGACCTTTTGGCCCAGGCCGGCCTGGAGTTTATCGATGTCGCCCCCTACTTGGACTACTGGAACGCCAAGCCCTTAATTGCCGCCACCCACCCAGAGTTCCACCGCCGCTACGAAGCCCTTTCCCGCATTGACCAACTGCGGGTTATCGAGTACTTGGAGCCCCTCTACCACACGCAAAATCTCTTTTGGTGCTGCCACCAGGGCAAGAAGTTGGCCCAGTGGGATCCCTTCACAGCCGAGTTTTTCCGCAGCTCCCGTTGGCAGCTCAACCCCCTCTTTCTCCAGCACGGCCAGGTGCGCTACTGGGATCGCAAAATCCCCTTTTCGGATCTGCTGGGCAAGGTGGATCCCGCCCAGATTGTGACCCAAAAGTTGGACATCTTCTGGCCCATTGCTCGGATCCCTGGCAAGATGATCGCCTCCAGCCGCTACCAGGTCGTGGAGCTGCTGCTCCCCTTAGCCAGGCAGGCCCGCTCCGGCGCTGAGATTTTGGAGCAGCACGCCGAGAGAGCCGAGCATGTTCTCCGCCTCTTTCGCGAGTGGGAAGCCGACCGCCTGGTTCTAAGAGTTGCTCTCTAGAAGGGCAGGGGGTGGAGGCTAAGCGCTCTGCCGGCCACCCACAATGGCGCGGCAGCGGATATAGGGCCCTCCAGCATCCACCTTGGCCGGCTGACCCTTGCCGCAGTGGCCGGATCCCAAGTCCCACAGGAAATCCCGCGACACAGCATCCACCGACTGCAACACCTCAAAGGCATTGCCGGTAATGGTAACCCCTCGCAGCAGCTCTGCTAGCTTGCCGTTGCGAATGCGGTAGGCCCGCTCCACGCCAAACATGAACTCACCCGTGGAGTCGGCTTGCCCATTCCTGGCCCCATCCAGGAAGTAGCCGTCAGGTGTGCTGGCAAGGATCTCCTCCAAGGTCTGGGATCCCGGCTCAAGGTAGGTGTTGCGCATGCGGATAAGCGGCTCGTCGGCATACTCCCAGGCGCGGGCGTTGCCGGTGGGCTCGACGCCAAAGTAGGCAGCCGTTTCGCGGTTGTGCAGGTAGCTCACCAAGATGCCGTTCTGGATGATGGTGGTGGTTTGGGTGGGAACGCCCTCATCGTCCACCGGCAGCGTTCCCCCTGCCCCTGGCATGAATTCCGAACGGCCGGAGTCCTTGAGGGTAACCAGTTCGCTGGCTACCTGCTGCCCCAGCTTGCCGGCTGCTACCGAGCCCGCCAAGACAAAATCCGCCTCGACCGTGTGGCCAATGGCCTCGTGCACCAGCAGCCCCACGATGGAAGGGGACAAGATGACTGTGGCCCATCCTCCCTCGGCGTAGCCTGCAGAGAGGAGATCGACCGCGGTGGCAGCCGCCTTCTCCGACATCTGCAAGGGATCCGTCCGAAAAAGGCAATCCCACCCCCCGGTAACACCAATGGACTCGGCGCCGCTGCTCAGTTGGCCATCCGCCTCGGCCACCGCCTGGATCCGCAGTTCAGGGCGCACCAGACGAAAGGCCACATCCGCCCCATCTGTAGTAACAATGGCTTTTTCCTCGTAGATCTCGTTGTAGGTGCAACTGGCCGAGGTAATGCGAGCAGAGGACTTGCGGGCTTGGGCTTCCGTTTCCAAAACCAACTGGATCTTGGCCTCTAGGGGCTTGTTGACCACCTCCTCCACGCCGGGCTCGCAGAACTCTCCCTGGGCCAGGGCTACGCTGGGCAAAGCCTTCAGCTTCTGCTTGCGGCAGTCGGCGCTGGCACGGGCCGCCTGCTGGGCTTCGGCAATGGCCTTGCGAATGGCGGCTGGGGAGAGATCCCCGGTGGCAGCAAAGCCCCAGGTGCCGGCCTCCAGCACCCGCACCCCCACCCCTGAGCGCCGCCGAACCGCCGTCCGCTCAATGCGGCCCTTTTCCGCCGTAACGCTGCGAAAGACTTTGCTGTGGTAGCGCAGTTCCACCAAGCCGGAGTAATCCCGAAGGATGTCGCGCAGGAGATCTCGCATGGCCCTAAGGGGAAGGACGGTACTTCCAGCATACCCTTTTTAGGTCGAGCTCTCAGCCGGCTGGGGCGGCTGCCACTTCAGCACCAAGGTCGAAAGAGGAGGCAAACAGAGCTCAAGCGAGTAGGGCAGGTTGTGGTAGGGCCAGTCATCTGTCCACTTACCCCCTAGGTTGCCAACGCCGCTGCCCCAGAACTCCACCGCGTCGCTGTTGAGCAGTTCCTGGTAAAACCCTCGCTGCGGCACGCCAATGCGGTAATTCGGCCAAACCACCGGTGTAAAGTTACAGACTACCACTAGCCACTCCTTGGGATCCTCCCCATAGCGGATAAAGGAGATAATGCCCCGATGGTCGCTGCAGTCAATCCAGCGGAACCCTTCTGGCTTGGTGTCTTGAGTGTAGAGAGCTGGCTGCGAGCGCAAGAGATGGTTGAGGGTGGCTACGTAGTGGCGCAGTTTAGCGTGGGGCTCATACTGCAGCAGCTCCCACTCTAGATCTGCCCAAACATTCCACTCGTTCCACTGGCCAAACTCCATGCTCATAAACAAAGTTTTCTTGCCGGGGTGGGTGAACATGTAGCCGTAGAGGGCCCGCAAACTGGCAAACTTGTGCCACACATCCCCTGGCATTTTGCCCAACATGTGGCTTTTGCCGTGCACCACCTCATCGTGGGAAAAAGCCAGCATGTAATTTTCGCTAAAGGCATACATGAGGCTGAAAGTCACTAGGTTGTGATGGAACTGGCGGAACCAGGGATCCATGCGGAAATAGTCCAGCATGTCGTGCATCCAGCCCATGTTCCACTTGAGGTTAAAGCCCAGCCCGCCCACATGGGTTGGCCAGGTTACCATCGGCCAGGCGGTAGACTCCTCGGCAATCGAAAGAGCGCCGGGGTAGTACTTAAAAATGAGGGTATTGAGCTGGCGGAAGAAGTCAATCGCCTCCAAATGTTCTCGCCCACCGTAGCAATTGGGGATCCAGTCTTTGCGGTCATAGTCCAGATAAAGCATTGAGGCCACCGCATCCACTCGGATCCCGTCGATGTGGTATTTCTCAAACCAAAAAAGGGCGTTGGCCACCAGATAGTTGCGCACCTCGTTGCGGCCATAATTGAACACTAAAGTGCCCCAACCTTTGTGTTCTCCTTTGCGAGGGTCGGCGTATTCGTAGAGGTGAGTGCCATCGAAAAAGGCCAGCCCATGCCCATCTTTGGGAAAATGCCCCGGCACCCAATCGACAATCACGCCAATGCCAGCCTGGTGGGCGCGATCGACAAAGTACATAAAGTCTTGCGGTGATCCGTAGCGGGAGGTTACCGCGTAGTAGCCGATTACCTGGTAGCCCCAGGAGCCGTCGAAGGGGTGTTCGGCTACCGGCAAGAGCTCGATGTGGGTAAAGCCCAGCTCCTTGACATAGGGGATCAACTTGTCTGCCAGCTCCCGGTAGGTGAGAAAGCGGGTGTTGGGCTTTTGATCAACCGGCACCAGGTGCCCATCGGCGGGGGGGTCTTCCGTTGAGGCGTGCATCCAGGATCCCAGATGCACCTCGTACACCGAGATGGGCGAGCGCAGGGGGTCGGTGGCAGCCCGCTTTTCCAGCCACTCCTGGTCGTGCCAGGTATAGGTGTGGAGCTCGGCTACAATCGAGCCGGTTTTGGGTCGCACCTCCTGCTGAAAGCCATAGGGATCTGACTTTTCGTAGATATCCCCCCAGGCAGTTTTCACCTCGTACTTGTAGATGGCTCCTGGCCCAATGCCGGGGATGAACACCGCCCAGATGCCACTTTCGCCCAGCCGCTTCATTTGGTGTTGGCGGCCATCCCAGTGGTTGAAGTCGCCGATAACGCTGACATTGCGGGCGTTGGGAGCCCAGACGGCAAAGTGGACTCCCTGAACCCCATCTACGCTGATGGGATGGGCGCCCAACTTCTCGTAGATGCGGTGGTGGTTGCCCTCGTTGAAGAGGTAGCGATCCAGCTCACCGATGTGGTTGACCTTCTCCAGGGGAAAGCGATAGGGATCCTCCCACTCTTCCAAGTGCTGGCCCTCTGGATCCCAGACCCGCTGCGCCCGCAGAAAGTAGTCTGGAACCGGCGTGCCAGGCGCAAAGCGCAGCTCAAACAACGTTTCTGGATGCAGCGGCTGCATGGGGTGGGCCTGCCCAGTGGCGCGTTCCACCAGCCAAACCTGTTTGGCATTGGGCACTAGGGCGCGCACCAGCCAGAAGGACACCTCCCCCTGCTCTATCTGCTGCGGCCCCAAAACAGCATAGGGATCCTGCCACTGGTTGGTGACGAACTGAAGCACTTGTTCGGCAGACAGGAGAAAGCCCATCGGCAAGCTTCAATAAAGCAACAATCTCAGTCTAGCGGTGCTCGGCTGCCACTTTTGGTAGCGCAGGGATTGCCGGAGCCATGGCGGTAGCAGCCAAACCTTTCTGCCCCTGGGAAAACCTGCTAGAGTTGGGAGGGGGTAATTCTCCTCCTTGCCAGCGAGATTGGTTGGCTTGTTTTGTTGTTGGGGTTTTGGGGACTTATGGCTATCCTGCTGTCGAGCGAACCTATCCTGGCTATGAGCATCTTTGGCATGGGCCTGCCAGAGCTGGCCGTGATTGGGGTAATCGCGGTGGTCGTGTTCGGCCCCAAGAAGCTGCCGGAGTTGGGCAGCGCCTTTGGCAAAGCATTGCGCAGCTTCAAACAAGAGATGAACAACCCCAGCAGCGATGACGAACCTGTTGCCGCCGCCGAGCGCGTGAGCGCGAAGGAGTCCCTGAAGGCAGAAGCGGAGAAGGTGGTCGAGAAGGACGCCGCCTGAGAGCCTCAGAACTAAAAAAAGGGCGGCTTGGGTCGGCTCCTTAAGTTTTGTAGGAGACGAGCCCTTTGCTGGCTGGGAAAACAAGTCGCATGGCCGGGATCCCGGCCAACCCCTGCGGGATCCGCACCAGCCGCAACAAAATGGAAGTCGGCTTGCCAGTGGGCCGGATCCAGGGCTGGTGTATATTTCTGAAAAAGCTACCAGCCTGGTGCTACCGCTTGACCCAAAGCCGGGCTGGACAGGCGCAGCCGATGGAGAGCTATGGTCGAGCCGACCGATTTCGAGCTGATGCGCCAGATCCAACTGCGGGATCGCCGCAGCCACTTTTTACTTAAGGATCGCTACCAAAAGCGCCTGCTGGAGATCGCGCTGTCCACTCTCAAGCAGCCTCACCAAGCCGAAGAGGTGGTGCGCCAGGTGTTTGCGTTCTGCTGGAAACATGCAGAGGCCTTTGACCTGCAGCGGGATCGCTCGGTGGCCCTGTGGCTTTACGAGTTGACGGCCTTTCAAGCCCAAGAACGCTTGCGGCGCTGGAGCTGGTTGCCCGCCCCTGCCTCCATCCGGGTCGCACCTCCTTTGTGGCCGCGGCGCCTCCTCTGGGTCGGCTTAGCAGCGTTGGGGATCTACGCGGTGGCCATAACAGCGGCCTACTGGCGGCTGCGCTGGCAGGGGGAGCCGGTAGCCATGCAACGGCTCTATCAGGAGTGGCAACGACAACCGCAGGTACGGCGAACCCTTCTACGCGACCCTAGCTTCCGCAACCCCCTGTTGGTACAAGCTCTCTGGTCGCCCCGTGCCAAGCAGGTGCTGCTCTTGGCCTCAGATATGGCTCCTGCCCCCCCAGGCAGCACCTATCAATTGTGGCTGGAGTCGGATCTGCAAGGAGGGGGACGACGGCTGGAAAGCGCTGGCACCTTCACCGTCAACGCCGAGGGATCCCTGCAATGGCTCAGCCAGCCCACCCGTTCCCAGCAGCCGACCCGCCTTTGGATCACCCTCGAACCGGCAGGCGGGAGCGAATCCCCCACCAGCGCGCCTCTGCTGCAGAGCAACTTCTGGATCCCTGCCTCTCAACCTGAGGAGAGCAAAGAGCACCTCTTAAACTAGCTTGAAATGACTCCTAAGACCCTGGAAGTTGCCCCGTCGGGTCAACGGAGAGATCTTTTTGCCTGCTCAGAACCGCCAAGGGACTCGTGATCGCGATGTCTTTTGCAAAGGGGGGAGATCCCTTTGGCGCGTCAACAACGGTTGCCATAACGGTAGTAGGATCAGGGGGCAAGCTTGCCGACGCCACACCATGATTCGCCAATATCTATCGGGGAATGGGCTGCGTTGGTTTCGCTTAGCCTTGCAGTTACACGGATCGGTCGTGCCGGCAGTGCTGCCTCGCACCCTCATCTGTGGTCTCCTGGGAGTGCTGGTTTCCGTTCTCTACAAACTGGGGTTGCCCATAGCGCTTTCCTCGTTGGTGGCGTTTGTGCCCAACATTGTTTTGGGGCTGATGCTGGTATTTCGGACAAACACTGCCTACGAACGCTTTTGGGAGGGGCGAAAAGCCTGGGGAGCCGTGGTGAACAATGTGCGCAACTTAGCCCGTCTGATTTGGGTGGTCGTTGAAGAGAAGCAGCCCGGCGATCGGGAAGAAAAAATCAAAATCCTCTATCTGCTGCCTGCTTTTGCCATCGCCATGAAGCAACATCTGCGCCAAGAATTTTTGCCGGATGAGCTTCAGTCCCTCCTCAGCCCGGAGCAGTTGCAACGCCTCAAAAGCCTCAACCATCCCCCGTTGCAAATTGCTTTTTGGATCGGAGATTACCTGCAACGCCAATACCACAAGGGCCGTGTTGAGGTCTACCAGCTTACGATCATGGTGGAGCGGCTCAATAACATGGTAGATGCCTTGGGTGCCTGCGAGCGCATTCTCATGACCCCAATGCCCATTGCCTATGCCCTCCATCTGAAGCAGTTATTGCTGCTTTATTGTTTGTCTTTGCCGTTTCAGATGGTGGAGGGCTTGGGTTGGATGACCGGCCCCATTGTCGGGCTGTTGGCCTTTATGCTGTTTGGCGTCGAGGAGATCGGTATTGAAATTGAGAACCCCTTCGGCCGGGATCCGAACGACCTGCCCCTTGATGTGATTTGCAGTAAGATGAAGCAGAATATCGCCGATTTGATCCAGTCTGCCCAGAACAACCATGGGTTATCTCATGAACAAACTTAGGTTGCTCTGGGAAAGGCAGTCCGGTCTACAGTGCGGGGCTTCCCGCCGATTAAGCTAAAGGGATCCCGCTTCTCCCCAAAATTGTTGGGTGGGGAGATTGGCCTAGGCAACTTTCTGGGATCTGGACAACAAGGGATCCCACCTCGGCGCCGGGAATGATACCTTGAGGAGGGTAGGATATTGACGAGAACGACTGCCATGCTGAAATGTACCACCCGCCACGTTCACATCTTTGCTGGCGAGGTAACTGCTGATAACCACTTTGTGCCCCGCGACGATCTGCTCACCCTCGATGTGGATCCGGATAACGAGCTGGTCTGGAACGATGCCGCCCTGCAGAAGGTCTATGCCCGCTTTGAGGAATTGGTGGAAGAGTACAGGGGCCGGGATCTGACCGAGTACAACCTACGGCGCATCGGGTCTGACCTGGAACACTTCATTCGCTCTCTCCTCAAGCAGGGGGAGATTGCCTACAACCTGCAGGGGCGTACTCCCAACTACAGCATGGGCTTCCCGCAGATCCCTGCCGAAGGGATCGTCGGCCAGTACATCCCCAAAGGCTAGCCCTCTTTGCCATTCTGGACAGATCTAGCCCATTTGAGTCTGTAGCCCCACTTACTTGTTGTCGGAGCACCGATCCATGTCTGGAGAACCCACCCCTCAAGAGACTACTGGCGAAAAGTCGGCCCCTGTCGAGGTCGCTAATCCTGCTACTGAGGCGACTGGCTCCGCCAAAGCCGCCGCGAAAAAACCGGCCAAGGAAGAGAAGCCTTTTGAGCAACTGATTGCAGAAGACGTGATCCCAGCAACCATCGCCGCTTTTGAGAAACGCGGCGTCAACGATCTGCAACTGCGGCTGGAGGGCAAGACGCTGGTCGGCTCATTTGCCGGCGGCAAGAAGCAGTTTAGCGTCCTCTTTGCTGAGGGATCCCTCAACGGGCCCAAGTTCTTCCGCTGTGCTGTTGAAGGATCCCCGGCCAGCACCCTCGAGTCTTTTATGATCGACGAGCGCCGCGTCGACGTGAACCTGTTTGTTTTCTATCTGGTGCAGCGCCTCTACGCCCAGCAGTGGTATTGAGAGATCCAAGCTCCTAGATAGCCCAGCCAAATCGCGCCTGTTCTGCCAGAAGGGATCCCCGAATAGGGATCCCTTTTCGCTGAGGCGGGGGATGGGCTAGCGAAGCCAAAAGAGATTATCTTTTGTGAAGAAAAGTAAGGCGGTGCTACGGGAGATCTCGAAATGTACATCGTGCAGATTGCGTCGGAATGTGCCCCCGTCATTAAGGCGGGTGGGCTAGGGGATGTGGTGTACGGCCTTAGCCGGGAGCTAGAAGTGCGGGGGCACTGTGTCGAGCTGGTTTTGCCCAAGTACGACACCATGCGCTACGACCAGATCTGGGGCTTGCACGATGCCTACCGCGACCTCTGGGTGCCCTGGTATGGGGGAGCCATCCACTGCTCGGTGTACTGCGGCTGGGTACATGGCCGCCTTTGCTTTTTTATTGAGCCCCACTCCGGCGACAACTTCTTCAATCGCGGCTGCTACTATGGTTGCCCAGACGACAACATGCGCTTTGCTTTTTTCAGCAAGGCAGCTTTGGAGTTTCTCCTCAAAAGCAACAAGCGCCCCGACATCATCCACTGTCACGACTGGCAGACAGGACTGGTGCCGGTACTGCTCTTTGAGATCTACAAGTACCACGGCATGGAAAACCAGCGGGTATGCTACACCATCCACAACTTCAAGCACCAGGGCTTTGGCGGCCCGGAAATTCTTTGGGCCACTGGCCTCAATCGGGAGCCCTATTACTTCCACTACGATCGTCTGCGAGATAACTTTAACCCCTTTGCCCTCAACTTTATGAAGGGCGGGATCGTCTTTTCCAACTTTGTCACCACGGTTTCTCCCAACCACGCCCTGGAAGTGCGATTTGGCGATTACGGCTATGGGCTGGGTCACACGCTTTATTTACACCAGCACAAGTTTCGCGGCGTCCTGAACGGCATCGATTACGATATTTGGAACCCTGAGATCGACCGCTTTATTCCTTTTCGCTACACAGCGCAAACTTTGGAAAACAAGGCCAAAAACAAAAGAGCCCTGCGGGAACGGCTGCTGTTGCAAGATGTCGAAAAGCCGATTGTGGCCTATATCGGACGCCTCGATGAACAGAAAGGCGTGCATCTGGTGCACCATGCCATCTACCGCTCCCTGTTCAAAAATGCCCAGTTTGTTCTCCTGGGATCCGCCACCGAGCCGGGGATCGGCGCCTGGTTTGCCCATGAGAAACGCTACCTCAACGACAACCCCGACGTTCACATCGAGCTGGGTTTCAACGAAGAACTTTCCCACCTCATCTATGCAGGGGCAGACATCCTGGTGGTGCCCAGCCACTACGAGCCCTGCGGCCTCACCCAGATGATCGGCCTCAAGTACGGCACAGTTCCGGTGGTGAGGGGCGTGGGCGGCCTGGTGGATACCGTTTTTGACCGCGACTACGACAGTTGCAAATTGCCTGAGCAACGCAATGGCTACGTGTTCTACCACACGGATCACGCAGCCCTAGAGTCGGCATTGGATCGGGCCATCGACCTGTGGTACACCGCCCCCGACCAGTTTCGCCAACTGCAAACCCAAGGCATGAGCTACGACTACTCCTGGAACTACCCCGGCAAAGAATACCTAGAGATCTACGACCAAATTCGCCACCGCTGGTCCTGACCAACATCCCCCCGCCGCCCGGCGGCCACCAGCGATCCCCAGCGATCCCAGCGCTTGACCGCGAGGGAGAAATGCTGGACGATAGGTAGCAATGCTGCTCTTAACCTTCCCTACAGATTGATTGCTGGGGAAGGAAGGCTTGCTCCCTTATCTTCTCCCACCTGAGGATCCCTAGCCGCCATGATAGGCTATCTTGCCTTGGTACTCCACGCACACCTGCCCTTTGTGCGCCACCCCGAGCAGGACTTTGTGCTGGAAGAAGAGTGGCTCTACGAAGCCATCACCGAGACCTATGTCCCGCTGCTGCACATGTTCGAGGGGCTGCGGCGAGATGGCATCGACTTTCGCTTCACCATGTCTCTGACGCCGCCGCTGGTGTCGATGCTGCGGGATCCCTTGCTGCAGGAGCGCTACGACCACTATCTAACCAAGTTGGAAGAGCTGGCCCAACTGGAGTACGACAAGAACGCCACCAACGGCCACATTCGCTACCTAGCCGAGCACTACATCAAGCAATTTGCCATGGTCCGCGATCTCTGGGAGCGCTACGACCGAGACCTGGTGCGGGCCTTCAAACAGTTTCAGGACAGCGGCAACTTGGAGATCATCACCTGCGCAGCTACCCACGGCTACCTGCCCCTGATGCAGATGTACCCGCAGGCGGTTTGGGCGCAGCTGATTGTGGCCTGCGAGCACTACAACGAGCACTTTGGCCAATGGCCGCGGGGGATCTGGCTGCCGGAATGCGCCTACTACCAAGGGCTGGAGCGGATGATTGCCGATGCTGGCCTGCGCTACATGATCACCGACGCCCACGGCCTGCTCTACGCCAAGCCACGGCCCCGTTACGGCATGTACGCCCCCATCTTTACCGAGACCGGTGTTGCCGTCTTCGGTCGGGATCACGAGTCTTCCCAACAGGTGTGGTCGGCGGAGGTGGGCTACCCCGGGGATCCCGTCTATCGCGAGTTCTACAAAGACCTAGGGTATGAGGCCGACTACGAATACATCAAGCCCTACATCATGCCCAACGGCCAGCGGAAAAACACCGGCATCAAGTACCATCGCATCACGGGGCGCAACCTAGATCTGGGGCAAAAGCAACTTTACGATCCCTACTGGGCCAGGGAGAAGGCGGCAGAACATGCGGGCAACTTCATGTTCAACCGCCAGCGACAGATCGAATATCTGCACAGCGTCATGGGGCGCCCGCCGCTGGTGGTGGCTCCCTACGATGCTGAGCTGTTCGGCCATTGGTGGTACGAGGGCCCCTGGTTTTTGGATTTTCTCATTCGCAAGAGCTACTTCGACCAAACCACCTATCGCATGACCCACCTGGCGGAGTACTTGCGGGAGAACCCCACCCAACAGGTGTGCAAACCGGCCCAATCCAGTTGGGGGGCGCGCGGCTTCCACGAGTACTGGCTCAACCCCACCAACGCCTGGATCTATCCCCACTTGCACAAGGCCACCGAGCGGATGATCGAGCTGAGCCGCCGTGAGCCCGCCGATGACCTGGAGTGGCGAGCCCTGAACCAGGCGGCGCGGGAAGTGCTATTGGCCCAATCTTCCGACTGGGCCTTCATCATGCGCACGGGGACGATGGTTCCCTATGCCGTACGTCGCACCAAGTCCCACCTGCTGCGCTTCAATCACCTCTACGAGAAGATCCAAGCCGGTCAGTTTCGGCGAGAAAAAGCCACCCCCGAAGACGAGCAGTGGCTGGCCAAGGTGGAGTATATGGACAACATCTTCCCCAATATCAACTACCGAGTCTACCGGCCCCTCTAACCATTGGGCAAGGCCAGAACCTGTTGGCAATCTCCAGTCGCAGCGTGGGGAAAAAGAATTTCGGACTACCTGGGCCGCACTCGCCTCTCTTCTTAGATCTTCTTGGACGATGGTCTGGGGGCAGTCGCGGCAGCGGTGCGCCCAGGAAGTGTTTTCTTCAATCTGGTTTGAAACGGCTGCAGTATCTCTGCGGGCTTTCCGCTGCCGAGGGCGGGCCTTATTGCAAATCTTCTCAGAGAACTTGGGATCCCAACTTCCCTGCCTTGATGGCCAGCCCTGCCGCTTCTAGAGCTTGGTGCCGCACTCGGCGCAGAACTTGTGCAAGCTAGGGTTTTTGGCGCCGCAGTTGGGGCAGTAAATAAGCTCGGCAGCCTGTTCCAGTTGCCGCTTTTCTGGCAGCCCAATCATCTGGTAATTGGCTTTGCCGGCGGGCACCATTGGGTAGCAGTTCTCGTCCCGCTTGACCACAAAATCGGCCAGCACCGGCCCCTCGTGGCGCAGCATCTCTTGGATGGCATCGTCCACTTGATCGGGGTGATCGACGCGCATGCCCTTGACGCCAAAGGCTTCGGCCAGCTTGACAAAATCCGGCATGCCCGCAGCCATATCGGAGTGGGAATAGCGCTCGCCGTGGAAGGCCTGCTGCCACTGGCGCACCATGCCCTGCCAGCCATTGTTGATGATGGCCACCTTGGTGGCAATGCCGTACTGGGCCACCGTGCCCAGCTCCTGCATGTTCATCTGAAAGCTGGCATCGCCGCTGATGCAGATCACCTCGGCATGAGGCAAGGCCACTTTGACCCCCATGGCTGCCGGGAAGCCGTAGCCCATGGTGCCCAGGCCAGAGCTGGAGATCCACTGGCGCGGCCCGTTGCGCAGAAACTGCGCCGCCCACATTTGGTGCTGACCGACATCGGTGGTGTAGTAGGCGTGGGGAGCATGGCGACGAAACGCATCGATCACCTGCTGCGGGGCGATCACA
>NZ_JANSIR010000105.1:0-1313 GCF_047462155.1 Synechococcus sp. OH2 | reverse complement strand
CCTGCGTCTGGCCAGGGGTGTGGGGCATTTTGCTCAGTTGCGCCAACAGCTCCACCAAAACGGTGCGCACATCTCCCACAATCGGCACGTCCGGAGCGCGGTTTTTGCCCACCTCTGCCGGGTCAATGTCGATGTGGATCACCTTGGCGTGCTTGGCAAATTCGTCTAGCTTGCCGGTTACGCGGTCGTCGAAGCGGGCCCCCACTGCAATCAGCAGGTCGCACTCGGTAACGGCAAAGTTGGCGTAGGCAGTGCCGTGCATGCCCAGCATCCCCACCGAGAGGGGATCGTTCTCATCGAAGGCCCCCTTGCCCATGAGGGTGGTGGTCACCGGGATCTGATAGGTGTGGGCCAGCTCGGCAATTTCGGCGTGGGCCCCGGAGATGATGGCCCCGCCGCCCACGTAGAGCAGGGGACGCTTGGCCTGCAGAATCAGCTTGGCCGCCGCGTGGATCTGGCGAGGGTTGCCCCGCACCGTGGGCCGGTAGCCGGGGATGTTGACTTCGCTAACCGGCTGGTAGTCGAACTCTTCCAGGCCCACATCTTTGGGAATGTCGATCAGCACCGGCCCTGGCCGCCCGGTGCCGGCAATGTGAAAAGCCTCGGCCACAATCCGAGACATTTGACGCGGATCCCGCACCACGTAGGAGTGCTTGACGATGGGCAGGGTGATGCCAAAGATGTCGGTCTCCTGAAAGCCGTCGGTACCGATCAAATGGCGGGGCACCTGGCCGGTGATCACCACCATGGGCACAGAGTCCATCATGGCGTTGGCGATGCCCGTCACCAGGTTGGTCGCCCCTGGCCCCGAGGTGGCGAAGCACACGCCCACCTTGCCGGTGGCGCGGGCGTAGCCATCGGCAGCATGGGCCGCGGCCTGTTCGTGGCGGACTAGGAAATGTTTGAGTAGCCCTTGGGATTCGGCTTTGTACAGCTCGTCGTAGATGGGCAGGATCGCTCCTCCCGGATAGCCGAAAATGTGCTGCACCCCCTGTCGATGCAGGCTATCCACCAGTGCATAGGCCCCTGTTGCCACGATATCTTCTCCCCCTTGAAGACGACCGAGCACTCAACCTGGAGCGGCTGAGTCAGAAGACTGGCCAGCTTTTTGGATTGTGTATTTAGTTCAACAGTTTAGCAGGTGTTTGCTGTGCAAAGTTGGGATTTGCCTGGGGGGTAGCCCTTTTCTCCGGCAGAACCGGTTTTTCCTCCACCCTGCCTTTGCCTTGGAGAACTCTATGAACTACCCCACCGCGCAGGCGGGTGGGGTTTCCTCATCCGCTTTACGGCGAGATTTTTGTCTCTTCCTCTGC
>NZ_JANSIR010000104.1:21982-25809 GCF_047462155.1 Synechococcus sp. OH2 | reverse complement strand
GGAAAATCCCACCTTATCTGCTTCGACTGCTACAGCGGTTCTTCCTGTGCCATCTGCTCCTCCCCTCTCGAGTCGGCAGAATAGAAAGAAGTCGTTCTCAACAGCCGCTTTTCCTCTCCCGGTGAGCCAAGCTCTTGGAAGGAAGTTGGCAAAAGTCTCGCTGGTGTTCCCAAGGGAGCCGCAACAGTGCGCATTGGCCAGGGCTATGACATCCACCGCCTCGTAGAAGGGCGCCCCCTGATCCTAGGCGGGATCCGGATCCCTTATGAAAAGGGTCTGTTGGGCCACAGCGACGCCGACGTGCTCACCCACGCCATCATGGACGCCCTCCTAGGAGCCGCCGCCCTGCGGGACATTGGCTACTACTTTCCCCCGGAAGAGGAGCGCTGGAAAGGGGCAGACAGCATTCTCCTCTTGCAGCAGGTGGTGCAGTTGGTAAGCCAAGAGGGCTGGCGCATTGCCAACGTCGATAGCGTCGTGGTGGCAGAGCAGCCCAAGCTCAAGCCCCACATCCCCGCCATGCAGGCTCGTCTAGCTGAGGCCATGCAACTATCGCCCAAACAGGTAGGCGTGAAGGCCACCACCAACGAAAAACTCGGCCCCGTCGGCCAGGGAGAGGCCATGGCTGCCTTTGCCGTCGCCCTGCTGGTGGAACGCTGAGCTGCCGGCTTGCGGAAAGCACCTGGCCGTTGCCCTGCCCAAGCTGCCAAACTGGCAAGCAATCGCTCCCTCAAAAAACCAATTGGCCCCCATTGTCGTGAAACCCCCTGCCGCCTCGATCCCAGCTCCCCTCTCCCTCCGGGAGAGGGGCTGGGGGTGGTCGCGTGAGCGGCGCGGAGCGCTTGGGCCGCCGGCGGGCCCCCTCAAACTTGCTCGGATACTCAGCAAAGGAAATGGCAGGCCAAAGCAATACCTCAACAGAGCAGCTCAAGAGCAGCCTTTTTGCCCCCCTATTCCTAGGGATCCTTCTTCTCTGGCTTAGCGCCTGTGCTGCCCCCGCCCGCCCGCCCCACCTGATTGCCACCGTCACCTCGGATCCCAAAACCTTCAACACCTATCT
This sequence comes from Synechococcus sp. OH2, assembly GCF_047462155.1. NCBI lineage: Bacteria > Bacillati > Cyanobacteriota > Cyanophyceae > Synechococcales > Synechococcaceae > Synechococcus > Synechococcus sp. OH2. The sequence goes on along the minus strand of NZ_JANSIR010000104.1, from coordinate 24,749 downwards.
GGCCACCGAGAGCTCCAGCCGCGACGCCATCGCCTACCTGGAGGCGGGCCTGGTCACCCTCGATGAAGATACCCTCCTGCCCAAGCCGGAGCTGGCGGAAGGCTGGGAAGTGTCTGAGGACGGCTTGCGCTATGTCTTCACCTTGCGGGAGGGGCTGCGCTGGTCGGACGGGGAGCCCCTGACAGCGGCAGATGTGGACTTTACCTTCAACCGCATCATCTTTGACGAGCGGATCCCGACCTCGGCGCGGGATGTGTTACGCATCGGCGAGGCGGGGGCGCTGCCCCAGGTGCGGGCCTTGGACGAGCGGCGGGTTGAGTTTGTCCTGCCGGAGCCCTTTGCCCCTTTCCTGTTGCAGGCCGGATCCCCTCTCTTGCCCAAGCACATTCTGCAGCCCACTGTGGAGCAGGTGGACGGCCAGGGCAACCCCCTCTTTCTCCAGACCTGGGGAGTTGACACGCCGGTGCAAGAATTGGTGGGGGCCGGCCCCTACATCTTGCAGGAATATACCCCCGGACAGCGGCTGGTGTACCGTCCCAACCCCTACTACTGGAAAGGGGAAGGGATCCCGCGCATCGAGCGGGTCATCCTGCGCATCGTGGACTCGGAAGATACGGCCCTGTTGCAGTTTCGCTCCGGCGAGACCGACGTGTTTTCGGTGCGAGGCAGAGATTTTCAGCTACTGAAGCGGGAGGAAGAACGGGATCAGTTCAGGATTTACAATCTCGGCCCCACCCTCAACAACAATTTCTTTGCCTTCAACCTCAGCCGGGCCCGCAACCCCCAAACCGGACGGCCCTTTGTGGATCCCGTCAAAAGCCGCTGGTTCAACGATTTGAACTTCCGCCGGGCGGTGGCCCACGCCCTGAACCGGCAATTTTACGTCGAGAGCGTCCTGCAGGGGTTGGGCGAGATCCAGCACTCGGTCTTCTCCCCCGCCAGCCCCTTTTACCTCAGCCCGGCAGAGGGCCTGCCCACCTACGACTACGATCCCGAAAAGGCGCGGCAACTGCTCTTGGCTGCCGGCTATACCTACGACGCCGAAGGCCACCTACGGGATCCCGACGGTAACCGCGTCCGCTTCAGTCTCATCACCAACGCCGGCAACAACCAGCGGGAGGCCACCGGCGCCCTGATCAAGGCCGACCTGGCGCGGATCGGCATCACCGTTGACTTCACCCCCATTGCCTTCAACACGGTGGTGCAGCGCACCGACAGCCGCGACTGGGAAACCTTGTTGCTGGGCTTTGGCGGCGGCGGCACCGAGCCCAACAACGGCTCCAACATCTGGCGCAGCGATGGCCGCCTGCACCTGTTTAACCTGGGGGATCTGCCCGGCAATCCCGCCGAAGGAGTGGAAGTGAGCGATTGGGAGCGGGAGATCGACCGCATCTTTATTGCGGGGGTGCGGGAGCTGGACTTTGAAAAGCGCAAGGCCCTCTACGACCGCTTTCAAGTGATCATCCAGGAACAACTGCCCCAGATCGGCACCTTCAACCCCCTGGTGCTCTCGGCCCTGCGCAACCGCCTGCAAGGGGTGGATCCCCGCCCCATCCTCGGCCCTCTCTGGAACCTGGATCAGCTTTCCATCCAGGACATGCTGCAGGAGCGGTAGCCTACCTCACCGTCAGCTCCACCTCCCCCGTGCTCCTGAGGACGTTGATCCCCACCCCTCCTGCCTGGAGATACAGGCCGATGTCCAGGGATCCCCGCCCCACCTGGATGTTCTCAAGAGTTACATAGGGCAGCCACAGGGGCAGGGTGGGCTGGGTGAGGTGCACCTGCTGGGCCAGCCCGTCGATCTCCAGGCCTAGGCAGGCTTGCAGCAGCAGGAACACACTGGCCGCTGCCCACGACTGGGGCAGACAGGCCACCGGGTAGAGGGTGGGGCCTTCCCGCTGGCGCCGGCGAAAGCCACAGAACAGCTCCGGCAGCCGCCGCAGCTCCAGAAACTGGCTGGCATCAAACAGGGCCGTCAATACTTGGGCTGCCTCCGCCTTGTAGCCATAGCGGGCCAAACCTGCTGCAATCAGGGCGTTGTCGTGGGGCCAGATGGAGCCGTTGTGGTAGGACATGGGGTTGTAGCGCCCTTCCCCTTCCGCCAGGGTGCGGATGCCCCAGCCGCTGAAAAAAGCGGGCTCCAAAAGTTGCCGCGCGATGCGCTCGGCATGCTGCGGGTGGGCGATCCCGGAAAACAGGCAGTGGCCCATGTTGGAGCTGCGCACACGGCAGGGCTGCTTGCGCCCGTCCAAAGACAGGACATAGCCGCCCAGCTCCTCGCACCAAAACTGCTCCCAAAACCGCTGCTGCAGCTTTTCCGCTTGCTGCCGCAGTTGCGCTGCTTGCTCGTGCCGCCCCAACAGCTCCGCCATCTCCGCCGCCAACAGCTTGGCCTCGTAGGCGTAGCCCTGCACCTCGCACAGGGCTATGGGTGGCTCGGCCAGGGATCCGTCGGCATAGAAGATGGCATCTTCCGAGTCTTTCCAGCCCTGGTTGCGCAGGCCCCGCCGCGCCTTACCGGCATACTCCAAAAAGCCGTCGCCGTCGGGATCCCCGTAGGTGTCCATCCAGTGGAGAGCTGCCTCGATATTCGGCCACAACTGCCGCAACAGCTCGAGATCCCCACTGCGGCGCACATAGCGCCCTGCTAGCACCACAAACAAAGGAGTGGCGTCGATGCTGCCGAAATAATTGCCAAAGGGGATCTCGCGCGTCTTGGCCATCTCGCTGTAGCGCTGCTCGTGCAGGATCTTGCCCGGCTCAGCAT
>NZ_JANSIR010000104.1:15077-21869 GCF_047462155.1 Synechococcus sp. OH2 | reverse complement strand
CGGCTGGGATCCACCTCCTGCGCCTGGTGGGCTGCTAGGTACAGCAACACCCCCCGGGCCAAGTCGGGGAACCACCAGAGGGTGGCCAAGGCGGTGATCAGCGCGTCGCGGCCAAAGACCGTGGCAAACCAAGGCACCCCGGCGTGGGGATAGAGCCCATAGGGGGTGCGGGCCAGCATCATCACCAGGTCGTCCCGCGAGGCGTTGAGCCACTCGTTAAACTGGGCGTTGCCAGTATCGATGCGGTGGGCCAGAGCTCTTAGCGCCGCCCGCTGCTCCCGCTCCGCCTGCAGCGCCTCCTGGTAGGTCAAAGGCGGGATCTCCTCGCCGCCATAGCTGCAGACGACCCTCACCTCCAAATCCCGCTCCTCCTGCGGCGCCAGCGGCACCCACCACTGCGCCAGCTTTTCCGAAACCACGTCCGGAGGAGGGGAAAACAGGATCCGGGTTTGCCGCTCCACCCCGTCCAGGCCGCGGTAGCGCAAGGTTACCCCTTCTGAGCTCACCTGGGCTGGCAGCAGTTGTCCCCGCCTTGTCCGCCGGATGCCGCGAATCTCGAACATATCGGCAAAATCGGCCTCAAAGCGCAGGGTAAGGGGCACGCGGAGCGTCTCCAAACCGTAGTTGTGAAGGCGGATCCGCTCATAGGCCACGTTGTTCCATAAAAAAGTGGTGCGCAGGACGTGCAACGTCTCCTGCTCAATGAACTGCCCCTCCGAGGTGGTGAACTCGGGGTTGGTGAGATCCACCGCCAGAATATCCTTGTCTTCCCGCACCTCCGAGCTGAGCAGCAAAAACTGTTTCCCCTGCAAATCCAAGACCAGCCGCGACAAAAAGCGGGTATCGTCGCGGAACAGGCCGTGATCCCGGATGCCGAGGGGGCGCATGTTGCCCAAGCGGTCAAAAATAGCAAAGCAGTTGTCCTGCTTGAGGACATGGGGACGCGCCTCCACCATGGAAGCGCTGGCGCGGATGTAGTACTGATCCTGAATCTGGATGATGTCTTCGGCCATCTGCGTCTTCCCACCCAACCAAAGGAGCAAAACAGTAGCCCCCAGATAGCCCCAGCTTTACCTAGGCAGGGTTGACAGGTCGGGGGTGGCTTTCTTCGAGCGCTCCTGCCGTTTGTTCACCAATTGGTTGTAAAGAGCTTCGTATTCCGACACCATCCTCTCGACGCTAAACCGCTCCTCAAACACCTGCCGCACCCCCGCTCGGTCAAGGGATCCCACCTTTTCTACTGCCTCCACTGCCTCCTCCACCGAGTCCACAATAAAGCCGGAGCGGCGGTCGGCCATCACTTCTGGCACCGAGCCAAAGCGAGTGGCAATCACCGGCGTGCCACAGGCCATCGCTTCAATCATGACTAGCCCAAAGGGTTCCGGCCAGCGGATGGGAAACAGCACCGCATAGGCCTTGCCCAAGAACTCGCTCTTCTCTTGGTCAGTGATTTCCCCCACAATCTCCACATTGGGGTGGCGCCTGGCCAAAGGCTTAATCTCTAACTCGTAGTACTGGCGATCCACGGCGTCAATTTTGATAGCAGCTTTCAGGGGCATCCCTGCCCGCGCGGCAATTTCAATGGCCGTGTCCAGTCCTTTCTCCGGCGAGACCCGGCCCAGAAAAGCCAGGTAATCTCCCTTTTCTGGATAGAAACGGTGCAGATTCAGGGGCAAACCATGATAGACCGTCCCCACCCAGCGCGCCTGGGGCAGGGGCCGCCGCTGGGCATTGGAGATGGAGACCACTGGGATGTCCTGAAACTCGGTGTAGAGCGGCTGCAGCTCCGGAATGTCCAGCCGCCCGTGCAGGGTGGCCAAAAAAGAAACTTCAGGGTGGCGGCGGGCCAGGGCGTAGGGGTAGTAGTCAATGTGGCCGTGGATGATGTCAAACTCATCGGCCATCTGAAAGGCTTTCTCTACCATCAGGATGTGAGGAGCCACCGTGTCAATAGCCGTGGGATCCAAGCGCAAAGCCCGCTCCCGAAAAGGGATGAGACGCGCTTGGGTTTGGGAGTCGCCGCTGGCAAATAGAGTCACCTCGTGCCCACGTCGCACCAGCTCTTCAGTTAACCAAGAAACCACCCGCTCCGTACCGCCGTAGAGCTTGGGGGGCACGCTCTCGTGCAACGGGGCAATCTGGGCAATGCGCATCGTTATCCTCCGAACCCAAGGAGTAGCTGTTGGGGTTGTTGGCGCGTTGAAAGGCACTTTCCGAGCGCTGACCCTGGCAGCTTGTTACAGAATTCTCCTGCTGCCCGCAACCCCTTGGCCCAAGCAGGATCAAGACAGGAATCCATCCAGAGCCAGGCCTAACCTCTATGCTAGCCGGCTAAGCCTCCTGCAGGGGTTGGCGAATGGTTAGGTGGGCCTAGGGCTAGGCGTTGGTGTGGACGAAGGGCTGGGACGAGGGGAAGGGCTGGGCGAAGGCGACACGGAGGGAAAAGGATTGGGCGTGCCGGTCGGGGTTGGTGTTGGGGTGAGTGAGGGCGTCGGCAGTACCCGCAAGGGGGCTTTGGCGGAGGCAATGCGGCCTTGGCTGTCTGCTACCATGGCCGTAACCTCGTAATCTCCAGGGGGGGCAGAGGCCGGAATGGTGATGGGAAGGGTGCCGATGCAGGTTCTGCTGTTGGCCTGACAGCCGGCGGCAGCGGCGGTGAAATCAAACGTGAGGGTGAGGGGGTTCTGTCGGATTTCCACCCGGAAGCTAATGCCGCTGCCCAAACCCGCAGGAGTTGTAACGGCCACCAAGACATTGAAGGGCACCGTCTGTCGGGCGTCCGTTAGGGCCACCACGGCAATCGAAGGTGGCTCTGCTGAGAAAGATGCGGTGGGGGAAGGACTGGGGCTAGGGAAAGGATTCCAGAGTGGAGTGGGGGTCGGGGTGAGCAAAGGCGTCGGGACAGGACTGGGGACGAGAAAAGGAGTGGGTGTTGGCGCCACAACCGTTACCGGCACAGGAGTAATGGTGACTGAGGGTTGCTCGCGGCCATCTTCTTGGCAGGCCACCAGTGACAACGACAGAAAGGCGGCTACGCTGGTCCAAGAGGCCGCTAGCGCCCAACTGCGGCGGAATCCAGAGGACGGCTGTTTCATGGACTTGGGCTCCTCACAACACAAGCTTGGGGGGTTTGTTAGAAGAACCGAGTCTCGGCAGCGTTCAACTCGAAAACCCGCACAGTCCTGCTCCCTTAACGGCGAGTCTCGCAGATCCTCCTAACACTATAGATAGAGTCTCACCTTTTCGCAAACACTATGAGTGGTTCCTGCTGCATGGGATCCGCCTTGGCGGTGAGATCTCAAGAGCGCTCGGGTTAGACTGATAAGTGCCACAGCAAGAGGGGATCCATGGCAGCAAAGGTGGAAGCAGAACCATCGCCAGCTCAGGAAGGGCCCAAAGAGGCCTGCGGCGTGTTCGGCATTTTGGCCCCCGGCGAGGAGGTGGCCAAGCTGACCTACTTTGGGCTGTTTGCCCTGCAGCACCGCGGCCAGGAATCGGCGGGGATTGCCACCTTTGAGGGGGCCTTTTGCCGAGTCCACAAGGCAATGGGGCTGGTTTCCCAAGTGTTTGACGAGGTGAACTTAGGCCAGCTCAGCGGCGATCTGGCAGTAGGCCACACCCGCTACTCCACTACGGGATCCAGCCGCATGGCCAACGCCCAGCCGGTGATTGTGGAAACCCGCTTGGGGCCGCTGGCTTTGGCTCACAATGGGAACTTGGTCAATGCCGAAGAGCTACGGCGTGAACTGGAAGCTGCCGAGTGCTACCTCACCGGTAGCACCGACTCGGAATGTATTGCCCACACCATTGCCCAGGCAGTGAACCAAGGTCAAGACTGGGTGGGAGCCACCTGTCAAGCCTTGCGCCGCTGCCGCGGGGCTTTCAGTCTGGTTATCGGCACGCCAGAAGGCCTGATTGGGGCGCGGGATCCCTACGGCGTGCGTCCGCTGGTGTTGGGGCTTTTGAGCAGCAACCCCGCCAGACAGGAGCTGCTGCAACCGCAGAGGCTGGGGATCCTCTGCAGCAACGGGACGCTCAACCACCCAGAAGCCCAGCCACTGCACTACGTGTTGGCCTCAGAAACCTGTGCTTTGGATATCATCGGGGCGGATTATCTGCGCCAGGTGGAGCCGGGGGAGCTGGTGTGGATTGACCGTCAAGGGCTGCAATCTCTGCGCTGGGCGGAGGCCAACCCCAAACTGTGCATCTTTGAGATGATCTACTTTGCCCGCCCCGACAGTTGCATGCATGGAGAGAGCCTCTATTCCTACCGCGTGCGGCTGGGGGAACAACTGGCCAAAGAAGCCCCGGCGGAAGCTGACTGGGTAATAGCAGTGCCTGATTCCGGCACACCGGCAGCCATTGGCTATGCCCGCCAGTTGGGGATCCCCTACACCGAGGGGCTAATTAAAAACCGCTACGTGGGCCGCACCTTTATTCAGCCCACCCAGTCGATGCGGGAGCGGGGCATTCGCATGAAGCTCAACCCTCTCGAAGATGTGCTGCGGGGGAAGCGGATTGTGATTGTAGACGACTCGATTGTGCGGGGCACCACCAGCCGGAAAATTGTCAAAGCCCTGCGCCAGGCAGGAGCTACGGAGGTTCACATGCGCATCTCCAGCCCCCCCGTTACCCATCCCTGCTTCTATGGCATTGACACCGACAGCCAAGATCAGTTGATTGCTGCCAAGTATTCGGTAGCAGAAATTGCTGAGAAGATTGGGGTGGACTCATTGGCCTACTTGAGCTGGGAAGGCATGCTGGCCGCCACAGGTCGGGATCCCAATTCCTTTTGCTCGGCTTGCTTTACCGGCCACTACCCCATCCCCATTCCTGAGGGGCTGAAGCGCTCCAAGCTGGCTTTGGAGACGGCAGCCAGCCGCAAAGATCGCTAGCAAATGCTGGAGAGTCTGCAGAGGGGGTCTGAGAGCACGCTATGACCTTGCGCCTGCGACAACTGGGGGATCCCATCCTGACTCAAGTGGCTGAGCCGGTCGCCGAGTTTGGGACGCCGGCTCTGCAAAACCTACTTGAAGAGATGCTCGCCACCTTGAAAGAGGCGCAAGGGGTGGGTCTGGCCGCTCCCCAGGTGGGATCCCCTCTCCAGATCCTCATCGTGGCCTCCCGTCCCAACCCTCGCTATCCCGATGCACCCCAGATGGAACCCCTGGTCATGATTAACCCCCGTCCCTTGGCCTTGAGCGACGAGCAGGTGTTGGGGTGGGAGGGCTGCTTGAGCGTGCCCAACTGCCGCGGCTTGGTGGCCCGTGCCCGCGAGGTGGAGGTGGAGTATTACACCCCTGCGGGATCGCGGCAGCAGGTGATCTGGCGGGACTTTCCGGCCCGCATCTTCCAGCACGAATACGATCACCTCTTGGGCCGGTTGTTCCTGGATCGGCAGCCGCAGCAACTGCTTTCTGAGGCCGACTACCAAGCCCGGATTTTGGCCCAGCCCCCTGCCTGAGGATCCCTATGCCCTACCTGGTCATCTACGACGGCCTGTGCAACCTTTGCGCCAATGGGGTCAAGCTTTTAGAGCAACTGGATCGCGGCCAGCAGTTTCGCTACGCCCCCATGCAAGACACGGCCACCCTGGCCCAATGGGGGATCCCACCCGAGCAGATGGAACGGGGGATGATCCTGATCGACCTGGAGCAGCCAGAGCGCCGCTGGCAGGGATCCGACGCCGTCGAACACATTGCCGCCCTCTTGCCCAGCGGATCCCTGTGGCTGGCCCTCTACCGCAACCTCCCCGGCCTCAAGCTTTTGGGAGACTGGGGCTACGCCCAGATCCGGGATCACCGCTACGAGTGGTTTGGCCGCCGCGACACCCTTTATCTACCTGCTGACTGCGAGCGTTGCCGGGATCCCCTGGCCCAGACCGACTGAGGCATGGGTAGCTGAAACGGTTCGTTATGTTGTTACTGCTACACAACGCAGTCGCAAACGCACCGGCAGCGCGGAGTGCCTAGAGAACGTCTTAATCGAGTTTGAAATAACCATCAATTCAATTGTCTAGCACAAGGGATCCCTTTTCCAGGTTTGAACTCCTCTTCTCAAGCCTGGCATGCTTGAAATGCTCTAGACAATCTTAAGACTCGATTAAGACTGACTTCCTGCGGAGAACCCCTCAAGTTTGACTTGAGCTCTCTCCAAAGCCAAGGTAAAAATAGAGACGAAGCTAGCCAACAGGGGGTGGGCCGTGGCTATCAGCGAGGGCGGACAAGTTGCCGGTAGTTCAGAGGTTATTCAGTTGGTTCCTAGAAGGGGGGATCTCGTTAGCGGAAATGGAGCTATTGGAAGTTTTGGCGAAAGAAGCAGAAAGCTTTTTCTACAGACAATGCTACAACCCCTGGATTGGGAAGTGCAGTTTGCGGTTTGGAAAACCCTACTGAACTCTGGCATCCCTCAACTGGTGCAAGTAGCAAAAAGATATCCCGTTCCCCTACGTCCAGTTGGAAACCCTGAAGAGAGATATCGAGCCGGCGAGCGGGACTTTCGCTGGGCAGATCTGGGGAGGGTCAACCTTAGCCGGCTAGATCTAAGGGGGCTTGACTTAAGCGGGGCCAGTTTAGTTCGGGCAAGGCTGAGCCAGGTCAATCTAAGCCACACCAGCCTGATTGGAGCCAACCTCAGCCAGGCAGACCTCAGCGGCGCAGATCTGAGAGGAGCCAACTTAAAGGGAGCTAATCTGATGGGGGCCAATCTCATTGGCGCCAACTTGCAGGGAGCCAATCTGGCAGACGCCAACCTGAAGTGGGTCGTCATTTCCCCCGAAACGCAAATTGACCG
>NZ_JANSIR010000104.1:10241-15067 GCF_047462155.1 Synechococcus sp. OH2 | reverse complement strand
GGCCGATTTGAGCGCAGCTTGCCTGCAACTGGCCAGCCTGCGGGGAGCTATCCTTTCCCCTGAAACGCAAATTGACCACAAGTGGCGGCTGGTCTGGGAAATTGTCAACGGCCATGCTCAGGGAAAAAACCTAGCTCAGGCGGACTTGAGCGAGGCCAACCTGGATTGGGCTGACCTGCGGGGGGCCAACTTGGCGCAAGCAGACCTAAGGGGGGCAAGGCTTGTCGGCGCCAACTTGCAGGAAGTCGACCTCCAGGGAGCCGACCTCCGGTGGGCCAGCTTGGAGAGAGCCAACCTCAGTCGGGCCGATTTGAGCGCAGCTTGCCTGCAACTGGCCAGCCTGCGGGGAGCCATCCTTTCCCCTGAAACCCAAATTGACCACAAGTGGCGGCTGGTCTGGGAAATTGTCAATGGCCATGCTCAGGGAAAAAACCTAGCTCAGGCGGACTTGAGCGGGGCCAACTTGAGCTGGGCAAATCTGAGCGGGATCAGGCTCCCTGGCGTGAACTTGGTGGGAGCCGACCTGAGCGGGGCCAACCTCTGCGGCGTAGACCTACAGTGGGCAGAGTTGAGCAAAGCCAATCTAAGCCAGGCGGATCTGAGGGGGGCCAACTTAAACCAAGCGGATCTCAGCGGGGCAGACCTAAGCGGTGCCAACCTCACTGGAAGCAGCTTGATCAAGGCCGAACTAGCCAAGGCCAAGCTTGTGGGGGCCAAATTGGCGCAAGCCAACCTCGTCGGAGCCAAGCTGAGACGGGCTAAGCTCAACGGCGCAGATCTAAGGGGGGCCAGCCTCATCGGGGCCGACCTCAGCGAAGCCAAACTGGGCAAGACAGACCTGAACTTGCCTAGCTTGAGATGGACGGTGATTTCTGTAGAGGCCAGTCCGGAGAGTAGCTGGTGGTTCATGATTTTCCATGCTGGCGCCCCTTCGCAGGAGCTGAGCCAAACAGACTTGAGAGGGGCGGACTTGAGAAAGGCCAACCTCAGCCGGGCAGACCTCAGCGGGGTAAGGCTCAGTGGAGCTAACCTAAGCCAGGCTTATTTGATTGGGGCAGATCTCAGCGAGGCCAGCCTAGATGAAGCCAATCTAAAGAGGGCCAAGCTGGGCGAGGCCAACCTAACCCACGCCGATCTCAGCGGAGCCAAGCTGAGTAGGGCCTATCTGGGCGGAGCCAACCTCAGCGGCGCCGACCTGAGGGGGGCAGATCTGGAGCTGGCCAGTCTGCCGCGGGTGATCCTTTCTCCTGCAACCCAGATCGAGGCCAAGTGGCGTCTGGTGTGGGAGATCGTCAACGGTCAAGCCTCCGAGAGAAACTTGAGTGGGGTTGACCTGAGCGGCGCTAACTTGAATTGGGCCAAGCTCAACGGGGTGCAACTGGTCGGGGCAAACCTAAGTGGAGCCAGCCTCATTGGAGCGGATCTAGGAGGATCCAACCTCAGCCAAGCCAATCTGAGGAAGGCCAATTTGAGCTACGCCAACTTGGAGGGATCCAACCTAGACAATGCCATCCTAGAAGGCGCAAAACTTGATTTTCAGTGGCAGTGGATCTGGCTCTCCCTTTGGTTCAAAGGTTTGGCAACCATCTGGTTTGGTTACCCCAGTACCCCTCAACTACCTCCTCCTGCTACGTCGGATCCCAATCGGCGTCTCCCAGCCGAGAAGAACAAGGAGAAGTGAACACTTCTGTTCTTTGGCTAGGGCCACGCAGGTTTGTATCCTAGCAAACACTTTTTAATCCAAGAGAGCTGCTTTAGGATAGAGGCGTGGCCTTGCTGTGGCGGGATTCTGGAGATTTTTGGATGAAGCCTGCTTTAAAAAGTAAGGAGACTTTGAAGCAGCCTTTGCTGAGCTAAGGGCTTTGGCAGGGGATAGTGCGAAGATAGAGATGACCCAAGTGCTCCTCGGTCAAAAAACAAAGGGCACCCATAGCCAGGTGAGGTGAAGCAAGAAAGACTCTAACTTTAGGAGGAGAGAATGTCGCACTTCACGTACATCCAAACTCAGTTTAAGAACCGAGAGGCTTTGATAAAGGCTCTAAACGATGTTGGCTACTCTCACATAGAAGAGGGATCCGACCTTCCTCTATATGGCTACCTAGGCGATAGGCGACCTCAGACGGCAGACATTGTTATCCGAAGAAAGTACTTAAGTGCTGCTAGCAACGATATTGGCTTTAAGTGGAAGGGCGATCACTACGAGGCAATAATCTCTGAATATGACCGCCAGGTCTTTCCCGACTTTATCCCCAAAATTCAGCGCAGGTATGCTTATCACGCCGTCCTTGCAACGGCAGCGGAGAAGGGGTTTACCGTAGAGTCGGAATCTGTGGACGAAAAAGGGCAAGTCAGAATTGTATTGGGACGTTGGGCCTGAGGAGGAATCGTGGCGGAATATCAACAGGTTGAATACATCATCGACAAAGATGGCAACGTGATTGAGCGCGTGCTTAATGTCAAAGGCAAGGGCTGCCTTGACCTAACTGAGGAAATAGAAAGGGCATTGGGCACAGTTCAAAAAAGGGAGCTGTTGCCTGAATATGACCAGGCCTCAGTCATAGAAGAAAATGTCCAGCGTCAGGTAGAGCGTTTATGAATGCCCCAAACCCCTTTCTGGATCCCCTGTCTGGTTTAACCAAAGGGATCCAAAGGACTCTGGCTAGGATTCCATTTTGGAGTGAAATGAAAAGTCATGATACCCTGCTGCGCAATCTCATGCAGGCTGCCGGTATCTCAACCTGGCGAGAGCTTCGACAAAAGGCCAAACTGAGTCGAGGAGCCCTAAATGCCCTGAGAACTGGCCAGGCCGAAAAGCTGAAGTTAGCCGATCTCAATCGAGCGGCCAGCATTTTGCAAGTGCCCTTGCCGAGCCTTATTCAAGATTTCAGCGGAATCGAGCTAGCATTGGAGCCTGCAGAAACGGCTCAGGAAGTGCAGCGGCTGCACAAACAGCTAGAACAGCAGGAAGGGCAATTGCGCCATCAAATCCGCGCCGAACTGGTGGAAAAGCTCAAGCCTCTTTTGGTGCAATACCCCACCCTGCAGCAGGTTGTGCAGAGGCGACCGGATTACCCTGCCCAGCAAGTCTTGGCTTTGCTGAACTGTCTGGGCAACTTGTTGGAAGACTGGCAGTTGGAAACCATTGGCCAGGTGTGGCAACAGGTGGCCTATGACCCAGAAAGCCACCAGGCAGATGAGGAGGATATCCAGGCGGGCGAGCCGGTCTACGTTCGCTTTGTGGGCTATCGACTTAGGGATCAAATTTTGGTTCGAGCCAAAGTCAGTCGCACTCTACCTTCCTTGGCAGCATGACGACGTTGGCTATTGATTTTGGCACTTCCAATACGGTGGTCTGTGCCTATCAAAATCGAAAGCCGATTGTGATCGACATACCAGGGATCACCCACCGCTACGACGGCAGCCCGCCTCTAATTCCCTCGGTTCTCTTTGTCGGCCAAAACCAGCAATTTTTGATTGGGGCACCTGCCCAAGCCAAACGGGATCCCAAGCGCCTATTCAAAGGCTTTAAGCGGGATCTCTCTCAACAATTCCAGCCGGCCCCAACCTATGTGGATGGACAGGCCTACACAGCCCAAGAGGCCACGCGGATCTTTCTGCAGCAGCTTCTTGCCAAACTCAAGGCGGAGGGCTGGCAGCCCGATAAGGTGATCTTGACCGTGCCGGTGGGAGCCTACGAGGCCTATTTGCACAACCTGCAAGAGGTGTTTGGCTCCCTGGGGATCCAACAGGTTGTGTTCCTCGACGAGTCCACCGCGGCTGCTTTGGGCTACGGGGTGCAGGAACCGGGATCCCTGATTTTGGTGGTCGATTTGGGGGGCGGAACTCTCGACCTCTCTTTGGTCAAAATCTTGAAGCCAAAGCAGGGCACTGCTTACCGAGCTGAGGTCATTGCCAAAACTGACCGGGCCTATGGCTGTGGCGGCGTCGATATTGATATCTGGATTGCCGAATGGCTGCTAGAGCAGTTGGGCCGCAAGCGACACCAGGTTCCGGCCAGCAGCTTCCAGGTTCTGTGCGAGGTTGCCGAGCGGCTCAAGATCCGCCTCTCCAGCCATTCTCAGGCCAGCGAGGCCTGGCTGGATGAAGACTCCTTTGAGACCCACACTTTAATGCTTCAGCGCGAACAACTCCAGGAGCTGTTGGAAGAGCGCGGCCTGCTGACGCGGCTAAGAGAAGCCATCGATGAGGTCATCGAGAAAGCCCACAACAAAGGGATCTCTAAACGAGATATCCACCAGGTGGTGTTGGTGGGTGGCACCAGCCTCATTCCAGGGGTGCAGCATCAGGTCATTAGCCTCTTTGGCCGCGACAAGGTTAAGTACCACAAGCCGTTTGAGGCAGTGGCCCACGGCGCTCTGGCCTTCACCCAGTTTGCCCGCCTTCAAGATCATCTCCGCCATACCTACGCCCTGCGGCTCTGGAATCCCTATTTGCAGGCGCCCGACTTTTTCCCTCTCTTTAAGAGCGGCACGGCCTATCCTGCCACGGTGGAACTGCCTCCCTTGCAGGCCAACGCCAATGGACAAAGCCACATCAACCTGGTGGTTGGTGAGATGGCCGAGGAAGGGGCAACCGAAGTTGTTTACGGTCCCGACGGTCGGATGCAGATTCGCAACAGCAGCGCAGCTTCTAGCTTTCGTCCCCTTGGGAGCCACAAGCAGCTTTCCATTCCTCTCAAGCCCCCAGGGCAGGTAGGAGTGGATCGTTTGCAGGTCACCTTTGCCGTCGATGCTGGGCGAACTTTGCGGGTAACGGTAGTAGATTTGCAAACTCAAAAGACCCTTATGCAGCAGCAGGTGGTTGGG
>NZ_JANSIR010000104.1:0-10231 GCF_047462155.1 Synechococcus sp. OH2 | reverse complement strand
CCTTCCTCTTAAAACCTGTACCCTATTTTAAATTAACAGGCTGTATCATACTGCTTATCAACAAAAAATGAAATATGGATGCCAACAGGTTCTGATTCAGGACAGGAAGCTAGTAGCCCTACGGGAGTACCTCTGCCAGCAGTCCAACAAGGTCTACAACTGCGCTCTGTACTATGCTCGCCAAGTCTCTTTCAAGACCAAGCGACTGGTAAACTATGCCCAGCTCTGCAGAGAGAGGGTGAGAGCCAAAAATAGACACTTTATGGCGATGTACGTCTCCTCTGCACAGCAGACTTGCAAATCGGTAGCAGAAGCACTAACGAGCTTTAAGTCGCTTTTGCAAGTGCAGCCGGATCCAAAGCCCAGGTTGCCACAGTACTGTAAGGCTGGACTGTTCCCCGTGGCCTACCCGAAGCAATGGCCAAAGTTCCCAGAAGAGCAGGTCAGAGTGGGCAAGCAAGTCAAGGCCTGGTTTGGCCTAGACGCTTTCTGGGTGCAGTTCCCCACCAACTTGCGGTGGGAGAGCATCAAGGAACTGAGGATTCTGCCCCGCCATGGGGTGTTTTACCTGGAGTGGGTGTATGCCAAGCCTCCTCAACCGCAGTCCCTTGGCCCAACAAAGACGCTAGCGATTGACCATGGGGTTGACAACTGGCTTACCTGTGTCAGCAATCTAGGGCACAGCTTCATCATCGACGGGCCCAAGGTTAAATCCTTTAACCAGGGGTACAACCAAGAGGTGGCTAGGCTCAGAACCAATAAACCGCAGGGCTTTTGGTCTCGCCACCTGGGTTGTATCACCGAGAAAAGAAATCGTAGGATGCGGGATGCCGTCAACAAAGCCGCTCTTTGGGTTGTCAACTCCTGCCTAGAGCACTCTGTTGGGAGAATTATCTTTGGCTGGAACCAAGGGCAAAAGCAAGAGTGCAACCTAGGCGAGGTTAACAACCAGAGCTTTGTCTTCATTCCCACCGATTGGATGGGGAGGAGCTACCTAACTATGGTGAAAAACCCGACGGGTGGCGAGCATCTGGGAAGCGAGTAAAGCGGGGGCTGTACCAAACGGCAGCAGGGTTGCTGGTTAACGCAGATGCCAATGCTGCCGCTAACCTACTGAGGAAGGTAAGCAGAACCTTGGGGCTTTGTCTCAAGGGACTGTCTAGGGGCGTCTTGACAGTGCCTTTGCGAGTCCGTCTGTGGACTGCGTAAGAATCCCCCGACTTTAGTCAGTGGGAGTGTCAAAAAAGCTCGGTAGGCAAATGCTTAAGCTTGCTTCCGGGGCAGCAGTAGAGACCTTTGGGCTCCGCCTGTCCAAAACCCTGTCTTAGGAGGCACTTGTGGCGGCTAGGGATCGTTGCACAATCCGAGATAGACGAGCCTTCCGACGGGCGGCTGTGTTTTTGTGGAGAACCCCTGTTTTGGCCGCTTTGTCGATGCGGCTAAAGGCAGCGCTCATCGCCGCTTGAATCTCCTGCAGGGTTTCCGGTTGGGGGTTGGCGGCGTAAGTAGAGGAGAGGGAGATCACTTTTTTCATCAGCGCGCGCACCATGGCCTTGGTAGCTTTGTTGCGCAGCCGATTTCGTTCGGCAATCTTGACGCGCTTGATGGCAGATTTGATGCGTGGCATGGTTGAAAGGGAAGTTACAGCGAGGATCTAGCATACCATTAGAGTCTGGAGCTCCACCAGTTCCTGCCTCTCCTATCCGCCCGACGAGATCCCCATGTTTCAAGATTGCAGCTCCCTCCTCCAGTTCAACCCCCCTGCCCTTTTCTATGGGGTTGCCGTTTGCGATGTGGATCGGGACGGGGCTTTTGAGCTGTTTGTGTGCGGCTTCCGCGGCCCGAATCGGGTTTTGAAGTGGAACGGCCAGGCGCTGGTGGATCTGGTGGACGATACTCTGGCCGATGCAGGGCGCATGGCCATCGGGGTGGCTGCCGGCGACTTCGACGGCGACGGGCAAGAAGAACTCTATGTTTTGAATACCGATACCTTCGGCGGGCGCAAGCGCTTTGGGGATCGCCTCTTCGACTGGCAGGGATCCCGTTGGGTGGATCTGTTCTCTCTACCCCACAACCAAGATGCCCTCAACTTGACGGCCGGTCGCTCGGTGGCCTGCGTGGATCGCTTTGGCCAGGGGCGGTACGGGTTTTTCGTGGCCAACTACGGCGGCCCCATGCGCCTTTACGAGCTTTCCTCCGGCCAAATGATTGCCGATGTGGCACCAGAGGCGGGGGTGAACCGGGTAACGGGCGGGCGGGGGCTGGTGGCCCTGCCCTTGGTCTCGCAGCGGATGGACATTTTTGCTGTCAACGAGCAGGGGCCCAACTTTTTGTTTCGCAACCGCGGGGATGGCACCTTTGAAGAAATTGCCGCCGAAGTGGGGCTGGCGGATCCCGGCGAGCACGGGCGCGGCGTGGCAGCAGTGGATCTGGATGGGGACGGGCGGCTGGACTTGGTCTACGGCAATTGGGAAGGGCCGCATCGCCTCTGGATCCAAACCCCTAGCGGCATCTTTAAGAACGTGGCTCCGCCGGAGCTGGCCAGGCCCTCCCGCATTCGCACGGTGATTGCTGCCGACTTCGACAACGACGGCTACCCGGAGCTGTTTTTTAACAACATCGGCGAGCCCAACCGCCTGTTTGGCTGGCGCTCTGGCTGCTGGCAGGCCATTGACATTGGAGAGGCTGCCGAGCCGCAGGGATTGGGAACAGGAGCGGCAGTCGCCGATGTGGATGGGGACGGTCGCCTGGAGCTGCTCATTGCCCACGGAGAATCAGGCGCCCAGCCCCTGAGCTTCTACCGCCCCCTGGCTAATGCCAACAACTGGCTAAGGGTCTTGCCCCTGACTCGCCAAGGATCCCCGGCCCGCGGCGCCCTGGTGCGGCTGATCACCCCCACTCGCACGCAGATCCGTCCCATCGATGCCGGCAGCGGCTACCTCTGTCAGATGGAGCCGGTGGCCCACTTTGGCCTGGGATCCGAAACGCTGGTCAAGGAAATCCAGATCCAGTGGCCGGACGGAAAACAGTTGCAGGTGGCTCGCCCGCCGGTCAACCAGCTCCTGCGGATCCCCTATCCTGGCTAGCTCCCCTGAGAGATCTATTCAGCGGAGCCTGAGATCCCTGCCCATTCCGGCTGCACGGGGCGCTGCCAGTGTTCCCACCAGGCCAGCACCTCAGGTGAGCTGCCGTTGGCAGGAGCGGGGAGGGGGGGAGAAGGGGGTGTCAGCCAACTGACAGGCGTGGGGATCAGGCAACTGGGGTGGAGAGGTCGCAAATCGCGGTAGTGGCTGCTGCGGATGGCCAGAATCTCCTGCTGGATGACCTCCAGGGGCTCGCCCAGCTTCAGCAGCACATGGCTGCACAACCCCAGGCTGGCCTCAAATTCCGGGTGGACGACTTCTCGGGCTCCCAACTGATAGAGCTGCTCGATGTCCTCTTCATGGGTGGCCCGCACCACCACATCCAGGTGGGGCGCCAGTTCCAGCGCCCGTTTCAAGCAGAGGCGCATGCTCAGGCGATCCGGCAGGGCGATCACCAGGGCGCGAGCTTGGGACAGACAAGCTTTCTCCAGCACCAGGGCGCTGGCGGCATTGCCGTAGAGATAGGGGATCCCGCGCGAGCGCAACTGTTGGATCACCCGTTCCGACTGGTCAATCACCAAAAGGGGATGGCGACGGGCTTCCAGGATGCGCACGATGTCTTGCCCCACCTGTCCATAGCCGCACACCACCACGTGCCCCTCTTGGGGAGCGTCGGGAGCCAGAGCGCGGGGCTGCTCGCTCCCTTCCAGCCAACGGGCCCAGAAGGGGATCCCTTGTAAGTTTGCCAGCAGTCGCGGCGCGCCCCTGAGCAGAAAGGGAGTGACGAGCAGGGTAACAGCGGTGGTGCTGACGATGAGCAAATAGAGTTGCCGCGACACCAGCCCCAGCGCCTGCCCTTCACTGGCCAAGACAAAGGAGAACTCGCCGATCTGCGAGAGGCCCAGCCCCACCAACACCGCTGAGGGGAGCGGGTAGCCGAACAGACCGGCCAAAGGGGCCACCAGGCAAAACTTGCCCACCATCACCAGCCCCACTAACCCTAGGATCAAGGGCAGGTGGGCGGCGATAAAGCCGGGATCGATGAGCATGCCAATGGCAGCAAAAAAGAGGGCGGCAAACACATCCCGCAAGGGCTCTACGTAAGCCAGGGTCTGGTCGGCGTATTCCACTTCTGAGATCATCAGCCCGGCGATAAAAGCCCCGATCTCACTGGAAATGCCCAGCCGCTCCGTCAACAGGGCAATCCCCACACAGAGGCTGATCACCCCCAGCAAAAACACTTCTTTGCTCTCCTGCTGCGCCAAAAGCCGCAGGAAAGCGGGCACCAGCCACATCCCGCCCACCACTGCTCCCAGACCCACCAGGCCGATCTCCGCCAGGGACTTGGCCAGGGATCCCGCCAGCTCCGGCAAAGGACAATCCAAAGCCGGCAACACCGCCAGCATCAGCCCTACCGCCAGATCCTGCACAATCAAGATCCCCAGCATGGCCTGAGCTTGGGGCGTGCCCATCTGGTTGGTCTCGGTAAGGCTTTTGAGCACCACCGCCGTGGAAGACAGAGAGAGCACCGCCCCCAGGAAGATCCCCTGCACCGGCGTCAGCCAGCCGCTGGCCACCGCCAGCACCGCTGTGATCGCGATGGTCAGGCCGATCTGCAAGGCACCGCCGCCAATGGCGATCCCCCGCACCTGGCGCAATTCTTTGAGGGAAAACTCCACCCCCAAGGTAAATAGCAAAAAGGTCACCCCGAACTGGGCCAGAGTTTCCACCTGCACCACTTCTTTGATCCACCCCAGACCCGTTGGCCCCACCAGGATCCCCGCCAGGAGGTACCCAAGCAACACCGGCTGCCTCAGCAGCGCTGCCAGAAAGCCCCCCGCCGCTGCTGCCGCCAACACCGTCACGATGTCCAGAATCAGGCGAAAGTCTTCCTGCACAGAGACACCCACCGAGGAGTATGAACTTTTGTAGCCAATCCTGAGTATTCTTCCACGATAATGCCTCTCTTCACCTCTCGAGAGGGTAGAAGGCCCAGCCCAAAACGCTGAAACCGGCTCCCGAAGGGGGTCCCCTGCACCCCAGTAGGGGTTCTCGGGCAGCCAGACAGGGGATCAGGAGAAATTTTTGTTAAAAGTTGATAGCGATACCTCAAAACCGTAGCTTATAATACAGAACGTAGATAGAAATCGTTCATCCTCTCGCGTGCTGTTCGATCCAGGAAGGAGCAAGACGGCAGCCGGAGGACGGAAGTAGGGAGCTATCCCGAAGGAACGCGCCTCAACCCCTGGGACTGTCCACGGGACATCCCGGGTCACTCCTCAGGAAGTGAAGTGGATGCAGACTATTACATTTGGAGGCGAAGATCATGGAACTCTCTTACCGTGGCGTTGGTTACACCCACTCACCGGCGACGGTGACTGTTTCTCCGGGCAAAGTGGGGGGTCGCTATCGGGGGCTGGACTGGCGGTTCCGCCACCTGAGCAAGCCGGTGGTTTTGCCCACCAACCTTGACCTGCTCTATCGGGGTGTGGCCTATCGTTCCGAAGCTGCTGCAGCGCCGGCTCAAACCGTTCAGACAGCCGAGGCACCTGCTCCTGGCCGTTCTCACGTTCTGGATGAGCTGGCTCGCCGCCTGATGATGGGCCACCAACGCGCGATTCGGATTCGTCAGCAAGCCATGTTGGTGCGTGGCACAGAGCGGGTTGGCCTGCACGTCAATGTGCGCAACTTCTGGAACCGCATCCAGGGGAAGGTACATCCCACTTTTCGGCTCAACTACGACCGTAGCCGGGTCAGCATGAGCTAGTGTGCCCACCAAAGTTCATCGCAATAGGCGGGGTACCCCACCGTCCATACGGTACGGTGGGGAGGGATGGCGCCTAATAAGTATGACCCAAGTCCTGACTATCTCCTGTAAGCTCGAGGTGGCTGCGTCGCGAGCCCCAAAGCTGGACGCAACCAAGGCCTAAGGTTCGCTGGCGGGAGGGGGAACGTGTCAACCAACAGCCGCGCAGCTAGACAGAACGGCGGCGGTTGAACAGTTCGGCGTTCTGCCCGTTGAGGCAGTTTGTGCGCTACAAGGCGGCAAGAGCAAGAGTCAAGAATGTGATTGCACTTTTGGGGGGCTGCCATAAACCAGCCTGCCCCCCTTCCCTCTGTATACGGGGGGAGAGAGGGGGGTTCGTGGTTGGCTTGCCAACTGCAGAGCTGCTATTCGCGTCAGCGGCGCGTAGCGCTAAAACCCCACCTGCCTAGGCGGTGGGGTAGTTTATTTTGGGCTATTGTCGTTGCGGAGGAAGCCTAGCGATGAGTCAGCATTTGCCGGAATCCTCTGTTCCGGAGGAAGATCCCAGCCTGTTGATGGATCGGCTGCGGCGCAAAGAGGGGGGGTGGCTGGACTGGGCAAAGGCCTGCCAAAGCTTGCAACGACAGAAAGTGACTCCCCAGGCCATCTTCGAGGCGACTGGGTTTGAGCCCGTCCGCCAAAACCAGATCATTGTCGCCGCCCAGGTTTACGAAGGAATGGCGAAAGCAGGAGCCAGCTTAGCTGTTTTGGAGCACTTTGCCCAAAAAGGCAGCGATATCCTCTACGAGTTGCGCATCCTCTCGCCCCAGGATCGCGTCCGGGTGGCGGAGCTGATTGTCAGCCGCAACCTAGGTGCCGATGAGGCGCACGAGATCGCCCGTGCCATGAAGAACTATGCCCAACTGCGGCAGCTCCCGGAAGGGTTCACGGATCACCCTGGCGATGCGGTGGCCTATCAAGCCTGGAAAACTGCCCAGGAAACCCGCGATCTACAGGAGCGAGCCCGGGCCATTGGCCGCGCCTTTCAGTATGCCCACAGCGAAACGGCCCGCCAACAGGTTGAGCGGCTCTTGTCGACGCTGGCTCCCGGCTCCCAACCCCAGCGCAAGCCGTTGCCCAGGCTTTCGGTGTTTCGCCCGGAAGAGGATCTGCCCCGCCTGATGCCGGTGGCTGGATCCCTGCCTCTTTCTACTGCCACCTGGGAGCAGATCCCTGCCGTTGAGCCTCAAGGCCTTTTTGGTTGGGTCACCAGCGTGGCTGGGCAAACGTGGATGGCCTTGCCCGCTTGGCCAGCCATTCAAAGGGCCGCCGACCCAGTCGCCCTGCAGGTGGAGAATGGTTTGCTGGGATCCCTGTTGGGCTGGCCGGTGGCACCTGAAGAAGAACAGGATCCAATTTTGCTGGTGGTCGATCGCGCCGTTCGCACCTGGGAAGGAATGGCGGGGGTTTTCCTGGTGGATCGGGAGGGAGCCGTGGCGGTGGAGGGGATAGAGAATTTGCCCCCCTCTCCCCTGCTGGGCCAGGTGCTGATGGCAGTGCGTCCCCCCCGCATCTTCGACGAGGAGTTGGCACAGGATCCCTGGCAAATAGAGGAATAACTCCAGAAAGCCAGATGCACCACCCCCAGCCCCCGGCCAGGAACGAGTGGCAAAGCGGCTTCCGGCTTTGCTTTTCTCTTATGCCGGCATAAGGCTTGGGGGCGGAAGAACCAATCCTCACAGTTCTGGAGGTCGCCTCTCACGAACCAGTGTAGAGCCACAGGGGCAGGCCTGAGGTGCTTACCTCAAATTGCAGACGCGCCAATGCCTCTGCCGCCGGTAGCAAGCGAGCCCAACCCCTGCGCCGTGGGAGTAGATCGCAGAACTTCGCATCGGGCGGCAGCCCTGCCAGCTCCGCGGCCCAGAGGCGGGCATCCTCTTCTGTGCCCAGGCGATCCACCACGCCCAGGTGCAGAGCTTGTTCGCCGCTGAAAATGCGTCCATCGGCAAAGGTTTTGACCACATTCACGCTCAGCCGGCGAGCGGCAGCAACGGTTTGCACAAATTGGCCGTATGTGATGTCGATTAACTCTTGGAGGATGTTGCGCTCTTCTGGGGTCAGCTCGCGGTCAAAGGAAAGGATATCCTTGTAGGGGCCGGACTTGATGACCTTAAAGGAAATCCCTACCTTGTCCAGCAGCCGTTCGAGATTGTTGCCGCGGATAATGACGCCGATGCTGCCAGTGATGGTGCCGGGGTTGCTGACAATTTTCTCGGCTCCCATGGCAATGTAAACCCCCCCAGAGGCAGCGATGTTGCCAAAGCTGGCCACAATGCGGGTGCCCTTGCGTTCCCGCAGGCGCGAGAGGGCATTGTAGATTTCCTGGGAGTCTGCCACTGTCCCACCGGGGCTGTCGATGCGCAACACCACTGCCGGGATCTGTCTTTCTTCCACCTCTTTCAAGGCTTTGAGAACCCGCTCCCGGGTTCTGCCATCGATCACCCCTGTTACCTCAATGCGGCCAATTTGCCGACGCCAGCCCCCCGAGAACAATCGCTTCAGCATAAGAAAACGGCACGAAAATAAGCCTCTACCCTCGTATCATGAAGGCCGTCTGGGGGTGCGGTCAACCAAGCAGCTTAGACATTGCCGTACACCGGGATCGCTGCCCCTCTCAGATCCCGCGCCGCTTCCGAGACCAAAAAGGCGATCACCTGGCCGATAGACTCGGGCTTTACCCACAGCTCCGCCTGCTCGGAGCCCATGGTAGCCCGGTTGGCTGGCGTGTCGATGATGCTGGGCAGAACTGCGTTGGCGGTGATGTCAGTGCCTTTGGTTTCGGCGGCAATGGTGCGGGTCAGGGCCACCACCCCCGCTTTGGAAGCACAGTAGGCGGCCAGTTGGGATCCCGGCTCTACCGCCCCTCGGGAGGCCACGGTCACGATCCGTCCATAACCCTGTTGCCACATCTTGCGCAGGCTGTGCTTACAGGCCAAAAAAGTGGTGGTGAGATTGAGGTCAAAGTCACGCCGCCAATCTTCTAGGCTGTACTCGTGGGTGGGGCCCATGGCAAAGCCGCCCACCAGGTGCACCAAGCCATCAACGCGGGGCAGATCGTCAATGAGCTGTGCCACAGCGGCTTCGTTCAGCAAATCCACCTGCACACAGCGCACCTGGCCCAGGCTATTGGCCGGCAGGCGCTGCCGCAAGACAGCCAACTCCTCTTCTTGGCGGTAGGTCAAGGTCAACTCTGCCCCTGTGTCCAGGAGCACGGGGGTTACTCCCAACCCCAGCCCACCGGTACCGCCAGTTACAAGGATCTGTTTGCCCTGGTTGTTGAGCATAGGTTGTTTTGGAATCTGGTGAAAAACCCTTGAGGACTTCCTCTCACCCTACCGCGGTTTTCCCTCGCCGGAAACGGCAGCCATCCTAGGTGTCTGCTCCAGTAGCAGATCGCTCAGGGCCAGCCAATCGGGCAGATCCAGCTCTTCGGCACGGGCCGTGGGGCTGAGGCGGAGCTGGGCGAGAGCGGCGGCCACGGTCTGGCGATCCACGAGGCCTCCTAGAGCGTTGACAAGTTGCTTGCGGCGGGTGGAGAAGCCCTGGCAAACCAGTTGGGAGAACCAGCGGGGATCGCGGGCGGGGATGGGGGCAGGGCGGGGAGTGAGGCGAACCACTGCCGATTCCACTTGGGGAGGAGGCCGGAAGGCGCTGGGGGGCACGCGGCAGATGAGCTCGCACTCAGCTAGGTAACGCACCCGTACACTCAAAGCACCGTAGGCCCTGCTGCCAGGGCCGGCCTGCAGGCGCTCAGCCAGCTCTTTTTGCACCATCAAGACGATGCGCTCAAACTGCCTCACCGGTTGGGCCGGGGATCCCAGCACTTTCTCCAAAATTGGGCCGGTGAGGTTATAGGGGATATTGGCCACCAGCAGGCGGGGCTGAGGCGGGAGCGGCAGGCGAAGAAAATCTCCTTCCACCAGGTGAAAGCGGGGTTGGTCGGCGAAGCGCTTTTGCAGCAGCCGACACAGATCTCGATCGATCTCCACTGCCACCACATGTACGCCCTGGGCCAGCAACCGCTGCGTCAACTGCCCAGTGCCAGGGCCGATCTCCAGAACCCACGGAGGATCCCTCTGAGGGGGCGGCAACTGGGCAGCCCGCAAAATCGCCTCATGAACCGTGGGATCCTTAAGCCAATGCTGGCCAAACCGTTTGCGGGGATAGGGCATTGCTGGATCAGCACTGGGCCGGATAGGAGATTAGGTTAGGATCTGTATCCTCGGGGGAACCTTTTTGAGCTGGGCTCGCCTCCCCGCCCAGGAGCGGCTGGCGGTAGAGGGGCACGGTAAAAGTGACGGTGGATCCCAGCCCTTCGCCCAGGCTATAGAAGTTGATCTCT
>NZ_JANSIR010000103.1:37882-38064 GCF_047462155.1 Synechococcus sp. OH2 | reverse complement strand
TCAAATCCTCAAGCTAGTCGTTCTCTTTGCACCTCCTCTTCTTGGACTATCGCGCTGCGGTAAGTCTTTTTTTTTAGAGTCATCCCTCACTTTTTCAAGAAGTTGTGTATCGTGACAGTACTTACATCAATCCCTAGGCGCCCCCGCAACAGTTCTTGATACTGCCACAGATAGAAGTCTGA
>NZ_JANSIR010000103.1:35405-37643 GCF_047462155.1 Synechococcus sp. OH2 | reverse complement strand
TGATAAGCTGCTACAACTCTTTGCCGTAGATCCAAAGAATGGGTTGGCCTCTCTTTCTCTCCTTCCTCTTGAACACCTGTACCCTATTTTAAATTAACAGGTTAACAGGCTGTAACCGCCCTTGCTTCCCCAGATTGCTTCTCTTCAGCAGCAATGCCGCTTTCCCTGGTGAGCTCAGGGCGGAGGGACAACCGTTTTCTGGCCGTGGCAAAACTTGGGATCTAGCCAATAACTTCATAAACTGGAGCAAATGGCTCATCGCCATTGTTTTGCAGCGACCAGAGCCGCCCTTGTGATCCCAGTTCGCCTGACCTTACACAATTTTCTCTGCTACTCTCAGGCGGTTTTGGATCTGCGCGGGATCCACACCGCTTGCATTTGTGGCCCTAACGGGGCGGGCAAATCGGCTTTGCTCGACGCCCTGACCTGGGGCCTCTGGGGACAGAGCCGGGCCAGCAACGACAGCGATCTCATCCGCAAAGGTGCCAGCGAAACCTGGGTGGAAGTAATTTACCGCTCGCGGGGGCAAACCTACCGCATCCTGCGCAGCCGCCACCTGTCGGGGGAAGGATCCCTGGAGTGGCAAATTCAAATTGGAGAAGCCGACGGCCAAGCCCGCTGGCGCAGCCTCACCCGCCGGGGCCTGCGCGCCACCCAAGAGGCAATTACAAGTCAGCTTGGCCTCGACTACGACACCTTTCTCCACTCTGCCTATCTGCGCCAGGGACAGGCCGATGCCTTTACCCTGAAGCGCCCGGGGGAGCGCAAGCAGATCTTGGCCGACATGCTCAAGCTGGGGCAGTATGACTTGCTGACGGAGCGTTGCCGCGAACAGGCCCGCAGCGCCAAGCTCAAAGCCGACCTGCTCCAAGAGCGTCTGCACAAGCTAGACCAACAACAGGTTTCCATTGAGCAGATCCAAGCTGAACTGGAGCAGCTCCAACACCAGCAAACCCATCTGCAGCAGCTCCTGGCCCAACAGCAGCAGGAATTACAGACTCTAGAACGTGCCTATGAACATCGCCACATCCTGAAGGAGCGCCACCGGCAACTCACCCAACACCTGCACAAGCTCAGCGTCAACCTGCACCACACCGAACAGCAGTGGCGAGCCCAACGACAGCACCTGCTCCAGTTGGAAGAGCTGATTGCCCAAAGCGAGCAGATCCTGGCAGGCTACGAACGCTATCAAACCCTGATGGCCCAAGATCGCCATCTTCACCACCTCTTCGAGCAACAGCAATACCTGCTCCAAGAGCGCCAAAAGCTGCAGGCCCAACAAGCTGAGTACCAACAGCAGCAACTGCGCAGAATGCAGCGGCTGCAACAGGAATTGGCCGCCTGCCAGGCCCAAGCCCAGGCCGATGCCCAGGTGCTGGCAGAAGGGGAGCGCATCGAAAACGCCCTCCACCACTACCGGCAAGCCCAGGAGCGCCTGCAGATCTTGAACGAGGCCCAGGCCCAAGCCGCCGCCCTCCTCGAGCAACAACGGCACTGGCAAGAGCAGATCCGCCGCGAGCGAGAACGCCTGCAAGCCCGCCTCCAGCTCCTCAAGCAGCAACTGCAAAACCAGGAAACCCTGGCCCAACAGCAGCAGCAACTGGCCCAGAAAATTGCCGCCGGCGTCGCAGCCCTGGCCGAGCTGGAGCAACGGCGTCTCTACCAACAGCAGGTGCTGGAAAAAATTCAAGAGCGCCGCCTCTTTGTGCAGAAGCTGCAGGAGCGGCAGCGGGTTCTCCAGCACCAATGGCAAGAGGAGGAAGAGCGCTGCCGCCTATTAGAGGCTCCTTGGGAGTCCTTTCACCCCGAGCGGCTGGATCTCGGGGATCCGGATCGCCCAGATCCTTACAATCCAGAGCAAGAAAGGCACCACTCCGCCCCTGCCTTAGCGGGGGTGAAGTCGATGGCAGAAGGTGGGGAGGAAGAACACCCAGAATCCGAAGCCACCCCGGAAGCAGCCTTCTCAGAGCAGCCTGCCGCGCCTGCGCCGGCACCGTCCACCCAGGCGTTGGCTGTCCCGGAATCCCACCTTTGGGTTTGCCCCCTCTGCGCCCGTCCGCTCAGCCCGCACCTGAGGGATGTGGTGCTGCAAAAGCACCGCCAGCGCCAAGAAGAGATTGCCGGCGAGCTCTTTGTGATTCGCGAGCAACTGGCGGTGGCCGACCGGGAGATCGGGCTGCTGCAAGAGGAAGCTCGGCGTCTTGAGCAAGAATTGGCCGCTTGGGATGAGCGTCTGCA
>NZ_JANSIR010000103.1:0-35303 GCF_047462155.1 Synechococcus sp. OH2 | reverse complement strand
GCAGCAGCAGTGGGAGGCCGGGCAGGAGCGCCATCGGCAACTGGAGGCTTGGCGGGCAGAAGCGGCAGAACTGGAGCAAATCCTCAACCAAGAAGCTTATGCCCCAGAGGCGCGGCAGCAGCTTGCCCAGATCCAGCAGGCCCTGCAACACCTGGGCTACGACGAGCGCGAACACGCCCTGCAGCGAGGGGAGCTGGAGCGCTGGCGCTGGGCCCTGGGCCGCTCCCAAGAACTGCGCAAGGCCCAGGAGCGCCGCGCCCGCCTAGGTGAGCAAATCGCCTCCCTACAAGCCCAACTGGAAGCCCTGCAGCAGACGCCCTCCTCGGCTGCCCTAGCAGAGCGACTGGTCCAGATCGAACAGGCGCTGCACCACCTCGGCTACGACGGATCCCTGCACCA
Organism: Synechococcus sp. OH2; assembly: GCF_047462155.1. NCBI lineage: Bacteria > Bacillati > Cyanobacteriota > Cyanophyceae > Synechococcales > Synechococcaceae > Synechococcus > Synechococcus sp. OH2. Next base: position 34,904 of record NZ_JANSIR010000103.1, on the reverse strand, counting down.
GCAGGTAAAAGCAGAACTGGCCCAGGCGCAACTGTGGCCGGCCCGCCTGCAGGCCCTCCAAATAGCCCGCCAGGAGCTGCCGGAAGCCACAGCCCGCAGCCAGGTCTTGGCCCAACGCCTGCAGGAAAGCCGGCAGCACTTTGCCCAGGCCACCCAAGAGCTGGAAGCGCTGCAGCAACAACTGGCGGAGCAGCCTGAGGTCTTGCCCGCCCACCTGGAAGGGATCCGCCAAGCTCTGCAGGAGCACCGGCAAGGGCTGGATCAGGTGCTTTCTCAAATCGGGGCGGCCCAACAGCGGCTGCAGCAGGCCCTTGAACAACAGTCGGAGCGGGCAGAGCTAGAGCGACAACTGCAGCAGGCCCGCCGCCAGCAGCAGGTGTACCAGGAGCTGGCCAACGCCTACGGCCGCAACGGCATTCCCGCCCTGATCATCGAAAACGTTCTGCCAGAGCTAGAGGCCCAGGCCAACCAGATCCTGGGCCGCCTCACCCAACACCGCCTCCATCTGCGCTTTGTAACCCAGCGCTCGGGGCGACGCTCGGACAAGCTAATTGAAACCCTCGACATCCTCATCGCCGATCCCCGCGGCCCCCGCCCCTACGAGACCTACTCCGGCGGCGAGGCCTTCCGCATCAACTTCGCCATTCGCCTGGCCCTCTCCCGCCTGCTTACCCAGCGCTCCGGCTCCGACCTGCAAACGTTGATCATTGACGAGGGGTTTGGCTCCCAGGACGCCACCGGGCGGGCCCAGTTGCTGGCGGCCATCAACGCTGTGGCCTCTGACTTTGCCTGCATCCTGGTGATCACCCACATCCCCAGCCTGCAAGAGGCCTTTCCCCACCGCATCGAGGTGCAGCCCTCCCCCCAGGGATCCCGCCTCTCCATTCGCGGCTAGTCATTTGGCTGGTCATTTGAGGAGTTGCCGGCCCGGCTCTGGAGCCACTGCTGCAGCAGGGGAATTATAGTCTCGCCAAGCTGGCTCCACTGGCCAGGCTTTTGGGCCGTGGTCAGCAGCTCCACCCGCTCCCCTCGGATCACCAAAAAGCCCACCGGCTCGATGCGCACCCCGCCCCCCGCTCCGCCAAACAGGCTGGCCGGATCCCGTCCGTTGCTGCGAAAGCCAAAATGGCCCCCTCCTCCGCCAACGCCAAAATAGAGCGACACGTAGGGGACAATCGTTGTGTCGCCAATGGTAATCGGCTGGCCAAAGGTCTGTCCCGTCTCCGCCAAAACCGTCAGCTTGCTCAGCACCGCCTCCAGGACGGCTTCCACCTCGAAATCGGAATTGGAATCGGATCCCATTTGTGACGTTTGCGTCAATGCTGCAGGCCAGCTCCAGAGGCCACCAGGTGAAGAACCAGATTGACTGTAGTTGTCTCAAACAAGGTTAAGATACCTTGCCGCCTACCCAAGTGCTCCGCGCCGCTACCCTCACCCCCGGCCCCTCTCCCTCAGGGACGACCCTCACCCCCAACCCCTCTCCCTCAGGGAGAGGGGAGTTAGGAATAGTGCTCGGCGCCAGGTGCTTCATCGTAACTTCATCCAAGAAAGGCTACTTACCCCCACAACTGACTCGGGCCGACACCGAGAAAGGGGAAGCTCCTGCGCCGCTTTTAATCCTCGTCAGGAGAGCCAGAGTAGAGATCTTCCAGGCGGCTGCGGGCTTCTTCCAGGCTGGTCGAACGAATCACCAACAAGGGCTCTTCCGTCAGGTTGCCTTCTTCATCCAAGAGCTCTGGGTGGGGCGCCTGTCGGCGAGCCCGACGGGGCGAGGCCTTGCGCTCTTCTTTGCCCAACGTGATGATATTGGCCACCAGGTTACGCAGGGCCACAAAAGCGATGGCCACGAAAGCGATGAGGTAGAGGATCTGCAGCATCACGGGTCAGATGAGTCAGAGGAAGGGTGAATTTGGCGGAAGCGACGGCCCAGCTCGGCGCACTCCATCAGCAGGTGATGCCATTTTGCCATCAGCGCTGGGTCAACGCCAACTTCATTCTCCGACAGCTGATAGAGGGCTTCTGCGGCTTGCAATTCTGCTTGGGCAGCCAAAACCCGCTCCAGAAGGGCCTGCTGCGCCTCTGGGCTAATAAATTCTAGGGTTTCTTCTTGCAAAAAGCGGCGGGAGCGCTCAAACCAGTAGCGGTAATCTTCCAGTAGGGGCCCCAGAATCTCTCGCAGTAACTTGGCTTTGCTCATCATTGGGATCCCTCCGCGCCTGGTTTGCTGAGAGCATCTTAGCTGAACTTAACCTTCTCCCGCCAGGGATCCCTGGGTGGCCTCCAGGCGGGCTTCCGTCTCCAGCAGCAGGGCTTCCAGCTGGGGCACCAGCTCTAGGGCCTGCTCTTGCCAGTAGCCCCGCTGGTGGGCTTCCAGCAGCCGCTCGCTCATATCCCGCAGTGCCCAGGGGTTGTGATCCCGCAGAAACTGCTGCACCCGGGGATCCAACAGGTAGGCGCGGGCCACCCCGGCGTACATGAAATCGGGCACGGCGTGGGTGGTGACGTCGTAGGCAAAAAGGTAGTCGAGGGTGGCGGCCATCTCAAAGGCGCCTTTGTAGCCGTGGCGCATTACGCCGGCAATCCACTTGGGGTTGACGACGCGGGCGCGATAGACGCGGTCGATCTCTTCGGCCAGGGTGCGGATCTTGGGGTTGTGGGGACGGGCGTGATCCCCGAAGTAGATTTGGGGGTTGCGGCCCTGGAGGGTGCGCACGGCTGCCACCATGCCCCCCTGGAACTGGTAGTAGTCATCGGAGTCGAGGAGATCGTGCTCGCGGTTATCCTGGTTGTGCAGGACAATTTGCAAGCGGGCCAGTTGCCGCCGCAGAGCTGCGGGGGCCGGCTCTCCCTCGCCCTCGGCCCGGTAGGCGTAGCCGCTCCAGGTGAGGTAGGCGCGCGCCAGATCCGCCTCGGTTTCCCAGTTTTGCGCCTCGATTAGCCCCTGCAGTCCGGCTCCGTAGGCCCCTGGTTTGGAGCCAAAGATGCGCAGCCGCGCCCGCTCTGCCGCTTCTGAAGGCGGGATCCCTTGCTCCTGCCAGTACTGGGTATCGGCCAGCACCTGGGCCCGCAGGGGGTTGTCGGCTTCCGGTTCTTCCAGGGCGGCCACGGCCTGCACGGCCCGGTCGAAGAGGGCAATCAGGTTGGGAAAAGCATCGCGAAAGAAGCCGGAGATGCGCAGGGTTACGTCCACGCGGGGACGGCCCAAAGCCGCTTCAGGCAGAATCTCGATATCCACCACCCGTCCCCCCTCCCAGCGGGGCCTAACCCCCAAGAGCGCCAGCGCCTCCGCCCAGTCCTCGCCGCCGGTTCTCAGGGTGGCAGTTCCCCAAACGGATAGGCCCAGGTGGCGGGGATATTCCCCCTGCTCTTGCACGTAGCGCTCCACCACCCGCTCGGCAGCCAGCGAGCCAACCTGCCAGGCGGTGGGGGTAGGAATGGCGCGGATATCCACCGAGTAGAAGTTGCGCCCGGTGGGCAACACCTCCACCCGGCCCCGCGTGGGGGCGCCGGAAGGGCCGCTGGGCACATAGCCGCCATTGAGCCCGCGCAGGAGATTTTCCAGCTCCTGGGGCGTTTGCTGCAGGCGGGGGAGCAAGTCCGTCTCGATCCAGCGCAGCACCTGGCTGGCCGCCGGCCCCGGGGGCGGATCGTAAGGGATCCCCTGTAGCCGCTGGGCAATCCAGAGGCGGGCCTGGGCCTCTAGGGCAGCTACCCCATCCCCGATGCAGCGAAAGTTCTCGCCCATAGAGCTGGCTGGCTAATTCCTCAAGTAGACGGCTGCCCCTAGGCCGACCAGCATTTCTTCGGGGGTAATTTTGCCATCTTGGTTGGTGTCGAGGGCATCGAAGACGCGATCCGCCCCCATCCACTCCTCGCGGGTAATGAAGCCATCCCCATCCAGGTCGTAGATGCGGAAGACATCCTGGGCGGCGTGGGTAATCGTTTCCTTCTTGGCGCCCTCCAGCTTCTGTAGCCGCTCGGTGAGCAGCCTTTCCAGCACCTCCAGCGCCTTGGAGAAGCCCTGGATCCCTTCTTCCAGCTTTTCTGAAGCCATGCGGTTTTCCCGGTGCATCTGGTCGAAGGTGGCTCGATCCATCACCAGACGCGGGATGTCCATTTTCTTGGCTTTTTCCGGATCCAATTTGCGCTCCAGGTGGCCTTCGGTGTTTTGCAGCTCCGCCAAGAGAACTGGCGAGATGGTAAGCAGATCGCAGCCGGCCAGCTCGATGATTTCCCCAATGTTGCGGAAGCTGGCGCCCATCACTTCCGTCGGGTAATCGTATTTGCGCAGATAGTTGTAGATCTGAGTTACCGACTGCACGCCCGGATCTTCAGCAGGGGGATAGCTCTCCCGGCCTGTGTGTTTTTTGTACCAATCCAAGATGCGGCCCACAAAGGGCGAGATGAGGGTTACCCCTGCTTCCGCACAGGCAATGGCCTGGTGCAGGCCAAACATCAGAGTCAGGTTGCAGTGGATCCCTTCTTTTTCTAAGATCTCGGCGGCGCGGATCCCTTCCCAGGTCGAAGCAATTTTAATCAACACCCGCTTGGGATCCGCCCCTGCCGCCTTGTAGAGCTCGATGAGGTAGCGGGCCTTGGCTACGGTAGCCTCGGTGTCGTAGGAGAGGCGGGCATCTACCTCGGTCGAAACCCGACCGGGGATGATGGAGAGAATGCGCACGCCAAAGGCTACCGCCAATTCATCGATGGCGTGGGCCACTACGGTTTTGGTGTCGGCTTTAGATCCCAGTTCTTGGCGGGCCTTGAGCAAGGTCTCATCGACAATGCCCTGGTACTGGGGCATTTGGGCGGCTGCTGTGATCAAAGAGGGATTGGTGGTGGCATCCTGCGGCTTAAAGGTCTCAATGGCGTTGATATCCCCCGTGTCGGCCACCACGACGGTCATCTCTCGCAACTGCTCCAGCAGGCTCTTGCTCATACTCCCCTCCTTAGCTATCGCGCTTCTGCGACCCAGTCCTAGTGTCGCCCACCCAGGCAAGGGATCCCGGTAGATGTGAGATTGTCTTAATTGTCTGCCCCACCGGTGTGGGGACAACTCTAAACAACTCACCCGGCAAAAACACTTCCAACTTCTCTAAAAATTTACTGAAGGTTGAAACTTCCTGGTCACGGGGGATCAGCATGAACCCTGATTGGACAGACCAGACAGGGCCGAGAGCGACCCTAGAAGCTGCCTATCCGGCCTGGCTGCGCAACTGCCGCAGCAGCCGCTCGAACTCTTCCGGCAGAGGGGCAGTAAACTGCAGCGGCTGGCCGGTGCGCGGGTGGACAAAGGAGAGCTTCCAGGCGTGGAGAGCTTGGCCGCTGAGTTTGACGGGGCTGGTTTTGCTCTGGGTATAGAGGGGATCCCCAACAATGGGCAGGCGCAGGTGGGCGGCATGCACCCGAATTTGATGGGTGCGACCGGTCTCCAGTTCAAACTGCATCAGGGTGTAGTTGCCCAATCGCTCCAGCACCTGCCAGTGGGTTACCGCCGCTCGCCCTTGGCCGGGAGGCAAAACCGCCATCTTCTGCCGCTCCACCGGGTGGCGGCCAATGGGGGCAGAGATCGTGCCTTGGCTCTGGGCTGGCCGGCCAAACACCACCCCTAGATAGATGCGCCGAGCCGTCTTGGCCTGGATCTGGGCCTGCAGATGCTGGTGGGCCTGATCGTGTTTGGCAATCACCAGGGCGCCGGTGGTGTCCTTGTCGAGGCGATGGACGATCCCTGGGCGCAGCTCGCCGTTGATCCCGGAAAGGCGAGGACAGTGGGCCAGCAATGCATGCACCAGCGTGCCGCTGGCATGTCCAGGAGCAGGATGCACCACCAGACCGCGCGGCTTGTTGATGACCAGCAGATCCTCATCTTCGTAGAGGATGTCTAAGGGGATCCGCTCCGGCTCCAAAGTTGTAGGGGTGGCTGGTGGGATCCGCACCTCAATCTCATCCCCGGCTTGCAGGGGGCGATCCTTATCCAGGCAGGGCCGCCCATTGAGCCAAACCTGGCCCTGGCAAATGAGCTGCTGCAGGCGCGAGCGCGACAGATCCGGCAGTTGTTCCGCCAACCCGCGATCCAGCCGCAAGCCCTGCTGTTTTTCCGTCACTCTTACCTGGCGAATTGCTGCCGCCGGATCCCTGGGGCCTTCCATTTGCCCTGTTTCCGCAAACTGCTGCTTTGAAAACATTGTGGCAGAGCGGTTCTTTTGCATTAGGTAAAAAAGGTCGAAGATTTGTGGCAGCTTTTTCAGCCGGATCCTAGCGAGATTGTCTTTGTCTCCTCCCTATCTCAGCCGTCTCTGGGTGCGTTGTGCCGGGATTCTAGCCCCAGGAAAACCCTCAGTACACTAGTGGGGGTAGAGCTCCTTGAAGCCAGGCCAGGTCCTGGCGGGAGAAGGTCTTTTTGCAACTATCACGCTTGCTCTGATGGGCATAAGGAGACAAGGCATGTCGGATGGAGTAGCGCTGGGATCCTCTCACCACCAGCTTGGCTCAGAGCCACCCTTGGTTGTGCCCCTCACAGAGGTGGGGCTGCGGGACGTGGCCCAGGTGGGTGGGAAAAACGCCTCTCTAGGGGAAATGCTGCAGCAGTTGACCCCCAAAGGAATCCGCGTGCCCCTGGGGTTTGCCACCACTGCCCATGCCTATCGCCAGTTCATCGCCGCTGCCGGCCTCGAGGAGAAGCTGCGGGAGATCCTCAAAGACCTCGATATCGAGGATGTGCGGAACCTGCGCGAGCGGGGCAAAGCCGCCCGCACCTTGATTCTGCAGACGCCTTTCCCCCCAGAGTTGGAGCAGGCCATCAGCGAAGCCTACCAGAAGCTGTGCGAGCGCTACGGCCCCGATACCGATGTGGCGGTGCGCTCCAGCGCCACAGCAGAAGACCTGCCGGATGCCAGCTTTGCCGGCCAGCAGGAGACCTACCTCAACGTGCACGGGATCCAGGCAGTGCTGAATGCCTGCCACCGCTGCTTTGCCAGCCTGTTTACCGACCGGGCCATCTCCTACCGCCAGATCAAGGGCTTTGACCACTTCCAGGTGGCCCTCTCGGTGGGGGTGCAGAAGATGGTGCGCTCGGACTTGGCCTGTTCGGGGGTGATGTTCTCCATCGACCCAGAAACGGGCTTTAAAGACGCGGTGTTGATCACCGCTGCCTATGGGCTGGGGGAAAACGTGGTGCAAGGCATCGTCAACCCCGACGAATACGTGGTCTTCAAACCTACCCTAAAGCAGGGGCTGCGCCCCATCCTCTCCCGCAAGCTGGGCAGCAAGGCCCTGAAGCTGGTCTACGACGAGGAGGGATCCCGTTCCACCAAAAACGTACCCGTCCCCGAGAGCCTGCGCCGCCAATATGCCCTGCAGGACGACGAGATCCTAGAGCTGGCTCGCTGGGCCTGCCTCATCGAGGAGCACTACTCGGCGCTGCGGGGCCGCTTCACCCCCATGGACATTGAGTGGGCCAAAGACGGGATCACGGGCGAGCTGTTCATCGTCCAGGCCCGCCCCGAGACGGTGCAATCCCAAAAGGCCACCAACCGCCTCAAGACCTACCGCTTTACGCAGACGGAGGCGCGCCCAGACCCCCTGGTGCAAGGACGGGCGGTGGGAGAGGCCATCGGCCAGGGCACAGCCCGCGTCATTTTGGATGTGCGCCGCTCGGATCAGTTCCAGGCTGGCGAGGTGCTGGTGACGGAGAAAACCGATCCCGACTGGGAGCCAATCATGAAAAAGGCCAGCGCCATCGTCACCAACCAGGGGGGCAGAACCTGCCATGCGGCCATCATTGCCCGCGAGCTGGGGATCCCGGCCATTGTTGGCTGCGGCAACGCCACGCAGGTGCTCCGCTCCGGCGATCCCATCACCGTCTCCTGCGCCGAAGGGGAGGAAGGGCGCGTCTATCCTGGTCTATTGCCCTATGAGGTGACGGAGATCCCGCTAGAGGAGCTGCCCCGCCCCCGCACCCAACTGATGATGAACGTGGGCAACCCGGAAAAAGCCTTTGGCCTGAGCGAGATCCCTTGCGACGGCGTGGGTCTGGCGCGGCTGGAGTTCATCATCGCCAACCACATCCAGATCCACCCTCTGGCCTTGATCCACTACAACGAGGCGGTCAAGGAGGAGCCGCGCCTGGCGGAGCTCACCGCCCAGTATGCCGACAAGCCGGAGTACTTTGTAGACAAGCTGGCCCAGGGGGTGGCCACCATCGCCGCTGCCTTCTACCCCAAGCCGGTGATTGTGCGCCTGTCGGACTTCAAGAGCAACGAATACGCCCACCTGCTGGGCGGATCCCGCTATGAGCCCCACGAGGAAAACCCGATGATCGGCTGGCGGGGGGCCTCCCGCTACACGGATCCCCGCTACCGCGAGGGCTTTGCGCTGGAGTGCCGGGCCATGAAACGGGTGCGGGACGAGATGGGCCTGGCCAACGTTATCTTGATGATCCCCTTCTGCCGCACCCCGGAAGAGGGGCACAAGGTGCTGGAGGAGATGGCCCGCCACGGCCTGGTGCGAGGGGAAAACGGCCTGCAGGTGTACGTCATGTGCGAGCTGCCCAGCAACGTCATCCTGGCCGACGAGTTCTGCCAGATCTTCGACGGCTTCTCCATCGGCTCCAACGACCTCACCCAGCTCACCCTGGGGTTGGACCGCGACTCGGCCCTGGTGGCCCACCTTTTTGACGAGCGCCACGAGGCCGTCAAGCGGATGATTGCCCAGGTGATCCAGACGGTGAAAAGCCACGGGCGCAAGATTGGCATCTGTGGACAAGCCCCCAGCGACTACCCTGACTTTGCCCGCTTCCTGGTGCAGCAGGGGATCGACTCCATCAGCCTCAACCCCGATTCCCTGCTGAAAACCCTGTTGGTGGTGGCCGAGGCGGAAGCTGCCGGCGCCCACTAGGCCCAGGGGACTGCGCCGGGATCCCGTCTGCTGGGTTACAATCTTCTCTGCTGTGTTGCCACCCCCGCCATGATCCACGAACTCTCCATGCCGGCCCTCAGCTCCACCATGGAAACGGGCAAGATTGTTGCCTGGCTGAAGAACCCCGGCGACCGGGTGGAGAAAGGAGAAAACATCCTGGTGGTGGAGTCGGACAAAGCAGACATGGATGTGGAGTCCTTCCACAGCGGCATTCTGGCCAGCATCCTCATCCCAGCCGGGGAATCGGCGCCGGTGGGCGCCCCCATCGCCCTCATTGCTGAAACCGAAGCGGAGCTGGCCGAGGCCCAGGAGAGAGCCAAGGCCCTCTCCAAGGGTGCTGCGCCGGTGGCTACCCCTAGCGCGGCCTCTGTCCCCACCGTTCAACGGCCAACCCCTGCGCCTGCAGCAAGCCCCCCCTCCACGCCCCCAAGTGGCTCCGACGGAGCTGGATCCCAGCGCATCCTGGCTTCCCCACGGGCGAAAAAATTGGCAGAAAGTCTGGGGGTTGACCTGCGCACGGTGCGCGGCTCCGGCCCTGGTGGGCGCATCGTAGCCGAAGATGTGGAGCGGGCCGCAGCTCAGCCCACCTCTACCCCGGCGGCAGCTCCTTCCTCGGTCACTCCTCCCCCCGTCTCTGTGCCCCTGGGAGAAGTGGTTCCCCTGAGCACGCTGCAGGCGGCGGTGGTGCGCAACATGAACGCCAGCTTGGGCGTGCCGGTGTTCCACGTCGGCTACACCATTACCACCGACAGCCTGGATCAGCTTTACCAACAGGTGAAGCCCAAGGGGGTAACGCTGACGGCCCTTTTGGTCAAGGCTGTGGCCGTGACTCTAGAAAAGCACCCCCTCCTCAACGCCAGCTACACCGAAAACGGGATCCACTACAAAGCCGACATCAACATCGCCGTGGCGGTGGCCATGGAAGACGGGGGCCTAATTACCCCTGTGCTCAGACAGGCCAACCGAGTTGACCTGTACGAACTCTCACGGCGTTGGAAGGATCTGGTGGAGCGGGCGCGGCGCAAGCAACTGCAGCCGGAGGAGTACACCAGCGGCACCTTTACCCTCTCCAACCTGGGCATGTTTGGGGTGGATCGCTTCGACGCCATCCTGCCTCCCAACCAAGGGGCCATCTTGGCCATTGGTGCTGCTCGCCCCACCGTGGTGGCCACGCCGGAAAAAGCCATCGCCATCCGCTCCCAGATGCAGGTTAACCTTACCTGTGACCACCGCGTCATCTACGGTGCCCACGCCGCAGCTTTCTTGCAAGATCTAGCCCAGTTGTTGGAGCAAAAGGTGGGCTCCCTGACGCTGTAGAAGTTCAATAGGTGGGCAGGGTGGGATCCACCGCAAGGGCCCAGGCGTGGATGCCACCGCTAATGTTGTAGACCTGGGTAAAGCCGTTGGCCTGCAACCACTCGCTCACCTGGGCAGAGCGGATCCCATAGTGGCAGAGGACAAAGGTTGGGCAATGGGGATCCAGCTCCCTCAAGATTCGCTCGCTCCACTCTTTGTAACAGCTCAAGGGGTAGTGGCGAAAGCCAAGGGCGCTGAGGTTGACCAGCTCCAGCTCTGCCGGTTCCCGCACATCGATGAGTTGCAGGGGGCCGGCCTCCGGATCGCGCAGGCGGGCGGCCAGTTCTTGGGGTGTAATCGAGCGAACGGAAGCGGCCATGGCCATCTGTAACCCCATCTGGGCTTCCTTCTCAGGATATACCGGCTCAGCTTCTGCCCTGGGCTACTTGCAATTGTGCAGGATGCGCTTGGCTTCCGCGGATCCCCTGCCAGCGATCTCTTTTGAAAGGCTCTGTCTGGGAGAATTAGATCCTGGGGGCTTATCGTGGCTCTAGGTGTCTGCACTTCTGATACGTTTGACTGATAGGGATTTCCAAGGATTTTCCACGGATGAAAGGATCCCTTCCTAGAAACGGCCAAGCATCCCGATCCACCTGGCGAACCCGTTCCCTCTTGCTGCCTCTGTTAGCAGGGATCGCTTTCGGCTGTGGGGGAGGTGCGGGCAACTCTCCTCCTCTGCCGCCGCCTGGGGAGCCCGTCATCCTAAGGGTGGATCCGGCCAAAGGCCCCTTCACTAAGTTGGCCGATGCCGTCGCAGAGGCGCAGCGATTGCAAAGTGCTACAGCCGGCCTGGAGGTGCTGATTGAGATTTTGGGGGCGGGCAAGGAGAGGCTAGAGAAGAACCTGGCCTTGGATGGAGGTGACGGCACCAATGGCGGGCGGATTCGGATTACCAGCTCTGCTGCCTACGAGATCCTGGCCGGGTTGTTCAATGTCATCGTAGCTAGCCAAACCAGCCTGCAAGGGGTGGAGGTGGTGTTGGAAGGCGGAAAGATTCAGGTAAACGATGGCACCTTTCAGCCAAGCAAGGTTACCCTCAATAGCCCCAGCTCCAACATCTTGGTCAACGGTAATGCCGCCGTTTTGGAGGGAGCTGTCAACCAATTGGCCCAGGTTTTTTGCCAGCAGTTTTCGGATCCCTGTGTGCAGATCTCGGGCAATGGTCGCGTCGCCAGCATCTCGGTCACTGTCAGCAAGACAGGAGGCGTAGGTGTCGGCACTGTGCCAGGGAGTAATCCGCTCCTGGAGAACAACGCGATCCTTCTGCAAGCTTTGGGAGCTTTGGGGGTTCGCTATAGCGACAACTCCGGCGGGATCTTCCGCAACAACCAGATCGAAGGGGATCCGCCCACTGCTGCGGCTGGGTTGGCGCTGCAGGCTCGCCAGACAGATGCCGGCGGCACCACCGGGATCCAACTGGATGGAGCGGGATCGGCGCCGGCGATTCAATCCAACCGGATCGGCGTGGGCGGGATAGCCGGCAGCGTCGGCATTCGCATCTTGCAAGGAACCCAGGCCCGCACCATTACCGGAAATACGTTCCTAGCCCGGGGCGAGGGCGCGGGGGTAGCCATTCAAGTAGCTCCCGGCACGCCGGAGGCAGTGGTCGCCGCCTACTTGGCCGGCAACAGCTTCCAGGGCAACCTTGCTGAGAGAATCGGCGGCGGATCTGCGCCGACGCCGACAGCGACCCCTGTCCCGACTCCGAGGCCATCTCCAACTCCCCCGGTGCTCGGCACCGGCCCAATTCAGATTACTCTCACCTGGAGCACTATCGATGACCTTGACCTATATGTCACGGATCCCAGGCAGCAGACAGTGTTTTTTGACAATCGGGTTATTCCTTCTGGGGGACAGCTAGATGTGGATGCCAATGCCGACTGCGTTGCCGTAACAGAAAATCCTGTAGAGAATGTTTTTTGGGCCTCCACCCCGCCCTCAGGCCTGTACCTTATTGAGGTGAGGTTGTTCCGGCGCTGTTCTCAGGTCACTGCTCCCATTCCCTTTACTGTAACGGTTCGCAAAAGCGGAAGCGCCGCACAAACCTTCAGCGGATCGGCCACCTCTCCTGGCTCGGCGGGCAGGTTTACCTTTTCCTTTCCCTAAAGTTGGCTAAGGCTGGCATCCATCCGTCCTGGACACCCCCATTCCAGTTCTTGACTCAGGGATCCAGAAAACTTTTCCCCACCTTGCAGACAAGTGAGCCCCACAAGTTCAAACAGCCACAGCGGCCACAAAACACCTTCTTGAAGCAGAGTCTATCTCCCCTCTCCCAGGGGGAGAGGGGTCGGGGGTGAGGGACAGCAGTGCCGAGTGCAGGGGATCCCTATTCCACGGCGGCCTTGGCCGCTTTCGCCTCTTTGGCAGCTCTCATTTCCGCCAGAATCTCCTCCGGTCGCTTGCCAGCTCGCTGGGATCCGGCAGGCAGCTCATGGGGATCGATCACCCCCTTGGGCAGGTAGGCAAACTCCCGTAGCGGCGTCACCATCGGATCTTCCGTGACCTTGGAAGGCAGACGGCCCAGCGCCACCTGATGGTAGTTCAGTTCGTGGCGGTCGTAGGTGGCTAGCTCATAATCTTCGGTAACCGAGAGGCAATTGGTGGGGCAAAACTCGACGCAATTGGCACAGAAAATACACACTCCAAAATCAATGCTGTAGCTATAGAGTTCTTTTTTCTTCAGCTCGGTGTTGTAGACCCAGTCCACCACCGGCAGGTCGATGGGGCAAACCCGAACACAGATCTCGCAGGCAATGCACTTATCGAACTCGAAATGAATGCGTCCCCGAAAGCGCTCGGAGGGGATCAATTTCTCAAAGGGGTACTGAACAGTTACGGGCCGGCGGTTCATGTGGTCGAAAACCACCCCCATCCCCTGGCCGATGTACTTGGCTGCTTTGAAAGCGTCGCTTACGTATTCGCCAACTCGCTTTAGAAAAGTCATGGTCGCTTTCCTCTCTCTTGTACTCTCATTCAACCCCCGAAAAAGGCGGGGAAGGCAAGTTTCAAGGCTGCCGTCAACAGCAAGTTCACAAACGAGACAGGCAGCAGAAATTTCCACCCCAAGTCCAACAGTTGGTCAATGCGCACCCGCGGCAAGGTCCAGCGCAGGAGGATGGCCAAGAACACGAAGATAAAAGCCTTGACCATCGTCATGAGAATCCCTAAGACCGCCGCGCCAATCTGCAAAAAGGGGTTGTCCAACGGGATCCCAAGCCAGGCGGCGATCGTCTCCACCGGCACCACAAACGACCAGCCACCCAGGTACAACACCGCCGCAATTAGGGAAGCCAGCAGCAGGTTGGCGTAGGATCCCAGATAAAACAGGGCAAATTTCATGCCGGAGTACTCCGTTTGGTAGCCAGCCACCAGCTCCTCCTCGGCTTCCGGCAAGTCGAACGGGATCCGCTCCGTTTCTGCCAGGGCCGAGATCAAGAAAATGACAAAACCAATCGGCTGCCGCCAGACGTTCCAACTGAGGATCCCCAGCCCGCTTTGCTGCTCCACAATCCCCACGGTGTCTAGGCCGTTGCTCATCAGCACTACCGCCAGCACCGACAGAGCTAGGGGCAGCTCGTAGCTGATCGACTGAGCTGCCGCCCGCAGTCCCCCCAGCAGGGAATACTTGTTGTTGGAGCCGTAGCCGGACATCAACAAGCCAATGGGCTGCACGCTGGAGGTGGCGATCAGGAAAAAGACGCCGATGGCGATGTTGGAGATCAACAGGTTTTGGCCGAAGGGAACCACTAGGTAACACAAAAAGACCGGCAGGAAAACCAAGATCGGCCCCAGCGTGAACAAAACTGGGTCGGCCAGGCTGGGCAGCACATCCTCCTTCGTCAAGAGCTTGATGCCATCGGCAATTGGGATCAGTACCCCCTGGGGGCCAGCCATGTTGGGGCCAATCCGCTGTTGGGCTGCTGCCGAGATCTTGCGCTCCAGCCAAGTCATCACCATCACCCCTAGGGTGGCGGCGATGACCAGCAGCAACATGGGCAGGGGCATCCAGAGGGCATGAGCGACGCCTGGGCTCAAGCCCAAGTTTTGCAGGGCAGTCTCAAAGCCGAGCTGTAGATCGATACCGGCAGTTGTCATGGGGTTGAGTAGCTCCCTAAAGACGGTGGGTCAAAAAAACCTTGGATCCCGTGTCGTTAACTAAGCCTTGCCGTTGGGATCCGACTGAGAGGGACGGTGGCGGCGGCGTAGCTCCTGCTGAATGATGGCCTGGAGGCGAGCATCAGATAGCTGCTCGGCGCGGCGACGCCTTTCTTCTTGGTACTTGGCCCATTGCTTGGGGCCGATAATTGCGGCAATAGTTGCAACAATCAAAAGCGGCAGAACCAAGATCGCCCAGGCCATCGCCTTTATCCTCGCTTTCCTAGCGGTATTTTAGCGATCCACCTCCCCCATGATGATGTCGATGCTGCCCAGAATGGCGATCATATCGGCTACCTTCATGCCCCGAATGAGCTGAGGCAGCACCTGCAGGTTGACAAAGCCAGGCGGACGAATTTTCCAGCGCCAGGGACAGACATTGTCGTCGCCGACGATGTAAATGCCCAGCTCGCCTTTGGCGCTCTCCACCCGCACGTAGGCCTCTCCTTTGGGGATCTTGAAGTTGGCCGAGGGTTTTTTGCTGATGAACTGGTAATCACCTTTGTTCCACTCCGACTTTGGCCCCTCCAGCATGCGTTTGGCTTCCAGATTTTCAAAGGGGCCACCGGGCAGAGCCTTCACCGCCTGCTGGACAATTTTGCAGGACTCGCGCATCTCCTTCATGCGCACCCGATAGCGGGCCAGGCAATCCCCCTCTGGGTAAACGGCCACCTCCCAGTCGAAGTCGTCGTAGCACTCGTAGTGATCCACCTTGCGCAGATCCCAGTTGACGCCGCAGGCGCGCAGCATGGGGCCGGATAGACCCCAGTTGATGGCATCCTGCTTGGAGATGACCCCCACCCCTTCCAGCCGCCGGCGGAAAATGGGGTTGTCGGTAACCAGCCGCTCGTACTCATCTACTTTGGGCAGGAAGTACTCGCAAAAATCGAGGCATTTTTCCGTCCAGCCGTAGGGCAGATCCACCGCTACGCCCCCGACGCGGAAGTAGTTGTTGTTGATGAGGCGCATGCCGGTGACGGCTTCAAACAAATCCAAGATCCACTCCCGCTCCCGCATAGCATAGAGGAAGGGGGTTTGGGCACCCAAGTCCGCCAAGAAGGGGCCGAACCAGAGCAGGTGATTGGTGATGCGGGTCAGCTCTAACATGATCACGCGCAAGTAGCTGGCCCGCCGGGGCACCGGGATCCCAGCCAGTTTCTCGACGGCGTTGACGGTGATGGCCTCGTTGAACATGCCAGCGCCGTAGTCCCAGCGAGAGACGTAGGGCAGGTATTGCACCACGGTGCGGTTTTCGGCAATTTTTTCCATGCCGCGGTGCAAGTAGCCGATCACGGGCTCGCAATCAACGATGTTTTCGCCATCGAGGGTGACCAGCAGGCGCAAGACCCCGTGCATAGAGGGATGGTGCGGCCCAAAGTTGAGCAGCATCCGGTCGGTACGGGTCTCGATCATGGGCATGGGCATAGCCGCCGCCTCCGCAACTGAAGAATGTTTATGGTCTGCAACATTTGCAGTATAACGGCTTTCCCGCGGTTCCTCGATCTCTCGGGCCATCAGGGATCCCAATTTTCGTCATTGAGGATCCCCTAATGGGTTCGGCTAGAGTGTTTTAAAGAAAGGTAAGGAGAGGGATGGCGGCATCTGGTTCACCCCCGAATGGCTTATCTCGGCGGGAGCAACAGCATCCGCTATATGCCACCGACAGGGCTGTGCTTGATGAGCTGATGGCGCAGGCTCGGGAGAACCCTCCCTCCGATTGGGTGCTGGCCGAAGTCGCCCGTCTGCGCATCCGCTATCAAGGTTTCCCTGGCGCCTGGGATCTGCAGCAGGATTTGGATCAGATCTTGGAGCAGTGGGGCCTGAGCGAAGAGGAGCTGTTTGCCCGCACCCGCCAGATCCACGCTCGCGGCCAGGTGTACGACCGCAGCTTCAGCACGCGAGACGACTGGGCCTAGGAGGCCTGGAGTTGCTCCGCAAAAACAGGATCCAGAGGCACATCCAAAGCGGCGATGACCTTGGTCCAGAAGTTCATAAAGCCGATCCAGGCCGAGAGCTCCACCAGATCTTCATCCGACCAGATGGCTTTGAGTTGGGCAAAGAAGCTATCGGTAACCACCATGCTGGGCACGGTCATGCGCTCGGCGTACTCGATGGCCAGTTTCTCCGCCTCGGTGTAGAGGGTGCTGGTGCGGGCCTGGGCCACCGCCGCAATTTTGGCCCGGCTAGCTCCGTGTTTTTGCGCCTGCAGGGTGTGGTAGGGCAGGCAGTAGTGGCGGCAGCCGTTGATCTGGGCAATGCGGATGCTGACCAGCTCCTTCAGCTCTTCGGGCAGGTTGGGGTTGTCGGTGTGCAGCGCCCCGTAAAGGTTCATCACCGCCCGCATCAGTTGTGGCTTATGGGCCATCACCTGTAGCGGGTTGAGGGCGGTGCCGTAGGTTTTCTCCAGGCTTTCGTAAACCTTCTGCAGTTGCTTATCGGCTTTTTCTGGGGGAACAGGAGGGATCCGCATGGATGATCTATAAAATTGCAGCATTCTCGACTTTAGCGCGTTTGGGGGATCCGCCCAAGCCTTCCACTCCGCTGCCCTGGCTGTTTCCTCAGGGATCCCTGCTCCCACTGAGGAGTGAGCTTCAAGCCTTCTGACAACTTTGGGTGCGGGCTTTCCCGGCCCCACCGTCAAGCCGGACGGCAGCCCTGTTTGCAAGCCCCAACTCAATTCCCCAAGGACTGCTCGAGGGCCTCCACCTGCTGCTGCGTGGCCGTAGCCCCTTGATTGAGGGTTTGCTGGAGCTGTTCCCGCGACTGGTAGATCTGCAGCGGCCCTCCCTGGGGGATTCCTTGCTGGGCGGCCTCAGGGCTGGCCTGTTCCGGCCTCGGCTCTGAACCGAGCGGGTTGCGATAGAGGCGGTTCACAACCAAAAAGCCCACCAGCACCACGGCAGTTGCCACCAAAAGTCGAACCATATCCGGATCCCCTTGCGAGCACCTGGTTCTAAAATGCCCAAAAAGAGCCTCAAGTATCAGAGGTCGGGCACAATGGTGCAGACTGCTCAGCCGGTACGGGTTGGCATTGGCGGCCCGGTGGGATCCGGAAAAACCGCCCTGGTGGAAAAGCTCTGTCTGGCGCTGCGGGATCACCTGTCCTTGGCCGTGGTGACCAACGATATTTATACCCGCGAAGATGCCGAGTTTTTGGTGCGGGCCAAGGCGCTGGAAGCGGAGCGGATCATCGGCGTGGAGACCGGCGGCTGTCCCCACACGGCCATTCGGGAAGACGCCTCCCTCAACCTCGATGCCATTCAGGAGCTGGAGCGCCGCTTCTGTCCCCTGGATCTCATCCTGGTGGAATCGGGGGGGGATAACTTGGCAGCCACCTTCAGCCCAGAGCTGGTGGATGCCTGCATCTATGTTATTGACGTGGCCGAAGGGGACAAGATCCCGCGCAAGGGGGGGCCGGGGATCACCCGCTCTGACCTGCTGGTGATCAACAAGATCGACCTGGCGCCCTACGTAGGGGCAGACTTGGGGGTGATGGAACGGGATGCCCGCCGCATGCGGGGGGACAGGCCTTTTGTCTTCACCAACCTGCGCACGGGCGAGGGGCTGGAGCAGATCCTGAGCTGGCTGGAGCGGGAGGTGCTCTTTCGCTCCATCCAGGCCGATTCTACCTCTATGAGCCACCTGTGAACTTCGGCAAGGCCCTCTTGAAGATCAGCCGCCAAGGCCAACAGACTCGCATTTGGGAGTATTCTCAGGCCCCCCTGCAATGGCTGGGATCCCCGGGTGAGCCGCCACTCTATTACCTACGCAACCCCAATGGTGGACTGCTGGGCGGGGATCGCCACCGCATCGCCATCGAGCTGGGGGCAGGCGCAGCGCTGGAAATTCGCACCCAAGGGGCAACCCGCCTCCACCCCGGCCTGAGCCGGCAACAGGCCAAGGTCAAGCTGGCTCCCACCAGCCAACTGATCTGGATCCCTCACCCGACCATTCTGGGCGCAGGAGCAGACTTCCGCCAACAGGTGCAGATCGAGCTGGATCCCAGTGCCCGCTTGGCCTATGCCGAGATCTGGACAGCCGGGCGGCTGGCCATGGGGGAATGCTGGCAGTTTCGGCGCCTTTCCAGCAGCTTGCGGGTTTGGGTCGCTGCCGGGATCCCCGCCTCCACAGACGGGAGCAAACTCTGGCTGCAGGAGCACCTAGACCTGCGCTTTCCCCACCAGCATATCTCCGCCGCGTCGGTGCTGGGATCCCATCTCTGCTGGGGATCCCTGTACTTACTGGGGGATTGGCCAGAGCCGGAGTGGCCGACGGATACGCACCACTGGCTGCTGCGGTCGCCGGATCCCATCTGTCAGGGCTGGATCCTACGCCAGGTGGGGCCACAGGCAGAGGCCATCTGGCAGCAGTTTGGCCAAGTTGTGCAACAGCTTGCCCCGGCCAAGAGAAGCTCAAACCAGGGGTGGTAGGCTAGGGCTGGCTTAGCCCAACCCGTTGCACGAGATCATGAACGCCGCTCGACGCATTATCAGACGTTCCGTCCGCAAGGGGCGAAGCCGCTGGCTCCTCCTCTACGAAAAAGGAATGGCCGTGCTGGCTTTGGGCAACCTGTGCTTGGTGCTCTTCGACCTCAGCTACGTGCCCTGGCGAGACTTCTGGCTCCAGGGGCGGGTGCAGATCTTCGGTGCCTTTGGCCCTCCCATTCCCTTGCCCATCCTCTCCCAACAGACCAGCCGCTCCCCGGTAACCGACCTGTACGACCCGGTTAAAGGCATTGAGCCCAACCCGGAAACCCAGCGCTACTTGGCCCTGGTGGATGAGCTGCGCCAGGTCACCCTGCGCTTTGGGGTGGAGTCGGAAGCTGCGGCACCGATCCTGGCCCGCCTGCGGCAACTGAGCGACGAGATGATCGAGACCAACCCCTTTCAGGCCGCCAACAAAACCGGCCAGTTTGTGCGCATCCTCAACTTGATGCGGGAGCACATCCCCGAAGCCGACTCGGCCAAGGCTGCCTTCGCCCGCTTCTGGACTGCCGAATACTTGGCCAGCGTCGATCCCAAAGACGGGATCGAATTTTTCCAGGCCCGCCTGCGCCCCCTCTTCGAGACCAATTACTCCCGCCCCATCGGCGAGAGCGGCAACCCGGTGGACTTTTTCCCCCTGCTGGACTTTCCCTTTGCCTTGGTGTTTGGGCTGGAATTTGTGCTGCGCACGGTGGCCATCAGCCGTCGCTACACCGGCGTCAATTGGCTGGATGCCATGCTCTGGCGCTGGTACGATGTGCTGCTGCTGTTGCCCTTTTGGCGCTGGCTGCGGGTAATCCCCGTTACCATCCGGCTGGGACAGGCGCAGTTGCTGGATCTGGAGCGGATCCGCGCCCAGGTGAGCCAAGGCTTTGTTACCAACTTCGCCGAAGACCTGACCGAGGTCATCGTCGTGCGGGTGATCAACCAAATCCAGGCATCCATCCAGCGGGGATCCTTGCCCCTGTTGCCGGCAGCCGATCCCTCCCGCAGCTACATCGACCTCAACGAGATCAACGAGCTGGAAGCCATTGCCAACCTGGTTTTTCGCACCGTCCTCTACCGCGTCCTGCCCCAGGTCCAGCCGGAGGTGGAGCAATTGCTCCGCTACAACCTGGATGGCCTGCTCAAACAACTCCCCGCCCTGCAAACCCTGGAACGGCTACCCGGCCTCGGATCCCTGCCCGGCCAACTGACGGAGCGCCTGGCCAGCGAGCTGACCACCACCACCTATAAAACCTTGACCCACAGCTTCGAGGATCCCGTCGGCTCCCAGTTGGCGGCCCAACTGTTGCGGCGCTTTGGCGAAGTCTTGGCCAACGAACTCACCCAGCAACATGCGCTGGATGAGATCCGCTCCCTGTTACAAGACTTGCTGGAAGAGATTAAGATCAACTACGTGGAGCGCCTCTCCCACGAAGATCTGGAGGAAGTGATGGAGCAAACCCGCAAGCTGCGGCAAAAAGCTCAACAACTGCAGCAAGCCCGCGGTGCGTAGGGATGGTTGACGAGGTTCCACCGGTTCAGTAGGATAATGGTTCCAGTCCGGGCGAGTGGCGGAACTGGTAGACGCACCGCACTCAAAATGCGGCGGGAAACCGTGTCGGTTCGAATCCGACCTTGCCCATGGCAAAAAGCTCAGTGACTCCGGTCTGGGCGTTAGCCCTTGAGAAGCGGCTGCTGCCACCGAGATAGGCAAGGAACGGAAAAAAGGTTGACGGGATCCCCCTCCGGCAACTAGCCTAAAAAGGGCTGAAGAGATCCTCTTCAGGCTGTCCGGGTTGTTCCGGTTCAACTTTCTTGGAGGAAAACGTTCAACACCATGGACGCTTCTGGCAGTTGTAGCACTGGCCGGCAAGGATCGCTCTTCGGGGATCAAATCCTTGGAGACCTACATCCTACTGGTGTCTTCCTTCTTCCCGCTGACAGCTTCAGTCGTCGCTTGAGAGGATCCCGTTTCGCCAACGCGAAGGGGCAGGAGAGCTTTCTCAAATAGCTTCTGGCTTGGGTGGCTCTCTCGGTCGGCGACGAACAGATGGGCTGAGCAGAGCTCGACCTGAGCATCGGAAAAGGGAAAATCAGGAGTGCTTCAAAGGGGACTTCCCCTGGCTTTGGCTTTTGTAGGTGTTCGTGGGCCAGGGGATCCCTTTTATCGACTTGGGCTTTTGGGCTTCGAGTCGGGTCTAAGGCTTTGTGAGGCGTTCAGCTTCAGGGCTCCCATGAGCTTTGGAGCACGAGTTGGCCGTTGCCCTCCGGGTCTTTTATCCGGCTAACTTCAACCTTCGGAGGTTTGTTATGCGGCAAAACATGCTTCGCGATCTTCTCTCTCCCGCCTCTTTGGAAGCCGCCAAGCGAGCGGCCAATCGTGCCCCTATTGCCGAGCTGGTGCAGCAGTTAATGGAGATTTCTCCACGGCAGCGGGTTTTGGCTTTTCGCCTGTTGGAAAAAGACAAAGCTATGGCGGTATTTGAGTATCTGCGGCCCGAAGAACAGGCCGATCTCATCCGCAGCATGGAAGACCCAGAGGTGATCCGGCTGGTGGAAGCCCTACCCCCAGACGAGCGGGTGCGTCTATTTGAGGAGCTGCCGGCCAAAGTTACCAAGCGGCTGATCGCCAACCTCAGCCCAGAAGCCCGTGAAGCCGTGAATATCCTGCTGAACTACCCGGAGCGCAGTGCCGGTCGGCTGATGAACCTGCGCTACTTGGCGGTGCGCGATACCCTCACCGTCGGGGCCGCTTTGGCCAGCGTGCGCGACTCCCAACTGGGGGACGACGAGCTGGATGTCATCTTTGCGGTCGATGACCAGCGGTTCTACAAAGGTCTGGTGCGCACCGTGCGGCTGGTGAAAGTGGATCCCGACCTACCCATTCGGGAGCTGATCGAAGGATCGGATATTGTTGCTCGGGTTACCGATCGAGATTTGCAAGCAGCCCGCCTGCTTAAGGATTCCGGCTTGCCGGCCATTCCGGTGGTAGACAGCGAAGGGCGCTTGGTGGGGGATATCACCTTTGAGGATGTGATCAACTTGGTGGAAGAGGAGGCTACGGATGCGGCTTTGGCCCAGGCCGGGGTGGCTAGCTTGCTCAGCCGCGATAAGGTGTGGAGCGAGCGGCTGGTCAAGGGATCCCGCTGGTATTCTGTGCGTTTGCGCCTCACTTTTTTGATCATCACCCTGATCGGCGGCATGTTGGTGGGGGGAGTGATTGAAACCTTTGAGGAAGTGTTGCAGGCAGTTACAGCGGCGGCTGTCTTCATCCCGGTGATCATGGATATGGGCGGCAATGTTGGCACCCAATCCACCACCATCTTTGCCCGTGGTCTCGCCTGGGGCCATATCAACGTGAAGCAGTTTCTTGGCTACTTGCTGCGAGAAGCCAGTATTGGCGGCATTATTGGTGTCATTCTAGGGGTTGCGGCTGGGGTGATTGCTTACTTCTGGCAGGGAGCACCCAATGGGATCCCACAGTTGGGTCTCGCAGTGGGCCTATCTATGGCCATTGTGTTGACTTTAGGAGCTTTTCTGGGGGCGATTCTGCCCTGGATCCTCTTAAAGCTGGGCTTTGACCACGCTCCCGGAGCCGACCCTTTCATCACCACCATCAAAGACTTCACCGGACTCTGGGTGTATTTCACCCTGGTAGCTTGGCTGGTCGGCGTTGAAGTCGAGCTCTGAGGCCGCTCTTTTCCCCTTGCAGTCCAACTTCGGCTCCCAGGCTACCCCCGGCCTGGGGGAGCTGGGTTGAGATTGAATCCGATTATTCGTTCAGGAGGTGTGCCATGACCTTGAAAGCTCCTTCCACCACAGCTCAGTTCCGGTTGCTGCTGCAGCGCTACGCCCATCGAGTCAGCCTAACCTGCGCTTTAGAAACAGGTGGTAAGCTGGCACCAGAAGTGGCCTTTGCTCAACTGGAAACCCTCTGGCAGGCTCTGGAACAGGCGGCCAAAGCCCTTGGGATCCCAGATGTGGCCGGCTAGCCCTCACTCCTCCACGAGAACTGGAGCCTGACCTATGACCTGGATCGACTTCACCTTCCGCCTAACGGTTGCTTTTATTTTGGGATCCCTCATCGGGTTGGAGCGACAGTGGCGGCAGCGCATGGCCGGCCTGCGCACCAACACCTTGGTGGCCACCGGTTCAGCCTTGTTTGTCATGCTCTCAGTTCTCACTCCTGATGAAAGCAGCCCGACCCGCATTGCTGCCCAGGTGGTATCGGGGATCGGCTTTTTGGCCGGGGGCGTCATCCTCAAAGAAGGGGCCAGCGTGCGCGGCTTGAACACCGCTGCCACCATCTGGTGTGCGGCTGCCGTGGGAGCCTTTGCCGGGGCGGGGTATATTCCCCAAGCCGCTATTGGGGCAGGAGCTGTGCTGATTTCCAATATTCTGCTGCGCCCCCTGGGCTACCGCATCAACCAGCAGCCCCTCAAAGGCACAGAACTGGAACTGGTCTATGAGTGTTCATTTATTTGCAAAAGCCATGCGGAAGCCCACCTGCGCGCTCTGCTGCTGCAGGGCATAGCCCCTTCCCATCTCAAATTGCGAGCTCTCTACAGCGAAGATCTGGAGAACAAGCCCGACCTCGTTAAAGTCGAAGCGGAGCTGGTTACTCAAACCCGCGATGACCAGGCTCTAGAACAGGTTGTCAGCCGCCTCAGCCTCGAACCAGGGGTGATGACCGCCCGCTGGCGGATCATCGAACAGGAGTTTGGATAGTTGAGCCTTCCCTCCTAGCTTCCCTCCTTATAGGAGAGGGAAGACATCACCACCAACCGGGGCAGGCTCTCAGATAGATCAGCCTCAAAGCCTCGGCGAGGATTTCGCTAGGGAGAAGACCCCCCGGCAGCTCGATCCAGGCGACGCGCCAGTTGCCAGCCCTCCACCTCAGCCAAAGGCTGTAGCCCCAGCTCCTGGAGCGATAGCTGCTGAGCTTGGACAGGGGAGACCCAGAGGTAATCCCCATGTTCCCCTGCCCGTAGGGCCTGGTTATCCACCCATCGCCCGGGGTTAGGGGTGTAGAAGGCGAGGGCCTGGGCTTGACAGACATCCGGCAGGCCGCTGTGGCCAATGTCTACCACGGGAAAATCGGGGTCGGCAGAGCCCAGCATCTGTTTCCAGTCCATCTGAGCGAAGGCGGGATTGAAATTGCCAAAGTCAGGCCGCAGAACAATGCTGACCATGGTGAGGATGCTGGCAGCTAGGAGCGTACCCACCCAAAGTTCACCAGCATAGTGCAGCACCCGCCGCCAGCTCCAGATTGCCGGCAAGAGCAGATACAACAGACCAATGGCCACCAACGACCAGGCGTGGGGTTGGAGCAGCTCCAATCCCTCGACATCCCGCCTGACGGCCACTCCCAAACCCAAAAGCAGGGTCCCCACCGCCGCCAGCCCCCAGGAGAGCACCTGGGCCAGGTGGGGCCTGTCTCGCAAAGACCCTCGTCCCGCTGTTGCCACCGAGCCGGTGCGGAGCGGAAACGGCAGAGCTTGATCCAGGGCCACTCCTGCCAGGAGAGCCAGCCAGGGATAGAGCTGTACCGTGTAGTAGGGCGTTTTGGTAGGGTAGAGCTGCAAGAGCAAAAACAGCAGCAGGGGGAAAGACCAAACCAGCAGGGTGGATCCCGGCTTTTGCCGCAGCAGCAGCCAGCCTCCTACCAAGGCCAAAACCGTCCAAGGAAAGCCGTGGATCGGGAGGTGCCAAAAGTAGTACCAGCCAGTGGCATCGGCATGGAAGGGTTCTCGCCCCAGATCCCATACCTTCCCCACCAAGGCAGCCAGCACCTTTGCGCCATACACCCCCATAGCCGGCACCAGCCAGAGCCCAAAGATCCCCAGGCCCAGCAACATCCCCAGCCAAAAAGAGCTGGATCCCAGCCAATGCCGCCGCTGCTGCCACAGGTAGGGGATCAAAGCAACCGCTGGCAGCAGGATCATGGCACTCTTCATCAAGAGGCCCAGCCCAAAGGCTATCCCCACCAGCCAAAACCAGGGCCGGTGGCCGCGGCTGCCGTTGACTAGGGCCAGGATCCCCAAGAGCTCTAGGCAGGTTAGAGGCACGTCCTGCCCCACCAGCCGTCCCTGCTGCACCCAGAGGTAGCAGAGGGGTAAAACCGCCATGCCCAGCAGGGCCGCCCGGGTTGGCAAAAAGGCCCGCCCAATCCAGCCAATGAGGGGAATAGAAAGCAGAGCCGCTAGGATCCCGGGCAGCCGCGCCGCCCACTCGTTTACGCCGTAGAGGGCAAAGCTGAGGGCCACACTCCAGGTAAGCAGGGGAGGTTTTTCAAGAAAGGGCTCCCCCAGAAAAGTTGGCCCCAGCCAGTTGCCTCCCCGCAGCAGCTCGCGGGCCATCTGGGCATAAAAGCTCTCGTCACAGCCAGCCAAGCTGGGATCCGCCCCCGAAAGCACAAACAGGGGCACCGCCAGGCCCGTGATCCACAGGCTCAGGCCCCAAAAGGACAGCAGGTTTGGGTCGCGGCGAAACTGGACAAAAGAAGTACTGCTTAGACGGTTGGGGTTGCCGGAAGGACGCATGACGGCAGCAAGTGGCAGCTCTAACCAGACTAGACGCTACCGAAGGAGATCTGGCCTTTTTCCAGCCAAAATCCGTAGGAGCCCTGTCCTCTGTCGGTAATGCCGGTTGAGGCTAGCAAGGAGACGCAGACTTTAACGCTGCGAAGGTGATGGCACTTGTGGGTCTGTGGGTAAACCAGCCGTGATTGGCTTGCCGACTCGCCAGCGGAACAGAACCCTTAAGCCCCCACCTTCTCTGGGTCGGCATAAGCGCGGGTAGCTCACGGAAGCTCCAGGGATCCAGAGGTACTCTCTAGCCCATCTACCAGTGAGGTCAGTCCCTGGAACCAGCCAAAAAACTGCTCGGCATAGGGTTGCAGGGCGGGCTCCAGGTAGTAGAAGTTCTCCCCCCGGTCGGTAAATTCCCAAAACTCTGCCGCCGTAGAGAGCAGCTCCTGGCGGATAATCTGAAGGCGGGCCAAGGGCTCGTGCTGCATGTCCTGATAGATCAGCCTCGCCCAATCCTCCCGGCCACAACTGAGGAAATAGGCTGCCAAGCGGACTTGGGTTTTGCGGATCCCGCGTAGGGTGGCTTCCTGCTGCTCGCTTTCCGGGTCTTGATCTAGGCGCAACAAGACCTGCAGGATGGCCTCTGTTGTTTCCGCTTGCAGCGCACAGCTCAGTTGGGCCAAAACGCCCAGGTCGAAGCCAAAGGTTTCGCAGAGGAAAAAGAGGCCGGCCTTGTAGGCCACCAGGCTGTAGTAGCGAAAATGGCTGACTATCTGCAAAACCAATGCCGGCTGCCGCTGGCGCAAAGCAGCCTCGGCCAGCAGACGGTACTGCTTGAGCAGGTTGTAGCCGCTGCGGATATCTCGTGCGTTGATGACGGCCCGTAGGTAGGTGTTGAAAAACTTGATTACCCACTCCACAAGCCGAAGCTGTTGGCTTTGCAGAGCCCGGATCCCCAGATCCCGTGTGTGGATAGCTACCAGGGTGCTCACCTGGCGCATGCCATTTAGCCCCTCGGCAAACAGAGCCTGATACTGCCGCAGGATCTTCAGCTCCAGCCAGGATCCCTCCGCCTCGATCTGGCTCAATAGCCGCTCATCCACCGAGGCAAAGTCGGGATCCCGCCGCAGCGCGGGGGTCAGGAGAAACCAGGAGCAGGGCAGGTGCGCCTTGTGCTCGGCATAGAATAGCCACAGGGCCTTCAGGCTATCCAAGGCCTCTAGAAGGATAACCCCCTCCTGCTGATGCAGAGCACTGGTGGCGATGGTTTTGATCTCATCTAGAGCCGCCAGGCAGCGCTGCTGGGCTGTCGAGTAAGGCTCTGGCGCAGAGGGGCAGGCCTGCTCGGGGCCCAAAGGTCGTCTGGCAAGTAGGAACTGGGCAGGCCGGGAAGCCAGAGATCTGAGAATCGCCTGCTGTGCCTGCTGTTCGATGCGGCGGACAATCGAAGTTGGCTGCAGGAAGTGAAACACAAAGTGAAAGTAGGGGATCAGTAGCAAAAACGAGGCCGTGCCCAGCAGCAAATTAAGCCCGATCAGCAGTCTTGGATTGTCGAAGAAACCAAGGGCCATCGAGCTCCACAAACTGACCACATTGGCCAGGATGAGAAAAAAGAACAGGTAGAAGTTGACCTTCTCGCGCAAAAATAGCTCGGTGACCTTGGGGGTAAAGCGATCCGCGCTCAACTGCACCACAATCGCCACCACCGAGAGGGTGAAGCCCAGCACCCCCGACAGCACCTGGGCCAAGGTGGCAACAAATTCCTGCAGTGCTCCTGGATCTTGAATTGGCCTGGCCAGAGTCAGCTCCATGCCCGCCTGGAGCCAGTGGGATCCGCCCCAAGCCCACAACAGTCCAGCCGCCACCACTGCAGCGCTCCAGGGCAGAAGTTGACGGCGACGCATGGCCAGGGGGGTTCAATACTCGCTTAGAAGAGCTTCCACAAACTCATAGCTGGAAAAAGGTCGCAGATCCTCTAGCCCCTCGCCGGCACCAATAAAGCGGATGGGCAAGTGCATCTGCTGGGTAATGGCCAGGGCAATCCCCCCTTTGGCGGTGCTGTCCAGCTTGGTGAGGATGACACCGGTTAGCTTGGCCACTTCGGCAAACACCTGGGCCTGGCGCAGGCCGTTTTGCCCTTGGGTGGCATCCAAAACTAAGAGGCTTTCCACCTTGGCTTCGGGAGCTTTCTTGTCGATGATGCGGCGGATCTTGGCCAGCTCCTCCATCAGGTTTTTCTTGTTTTGTAGCCGGCCTGCTGTATCCACCAGCAGCAACTCGGTGCCTCTGGCCTTGGCAGCCGTGATGGCATCAAACACCACCGCCGCTGGGTCGGCATTGGGGGACGGGTTGGCAATCACCTCCACCCCGGCGCGTTCCGCCCAGATCTTGAGCTGCTCCACAGCGGCAGCGCGGAAGGTATCGGCGGCAGCAATTAGACACTGGTAGCCAGACTCACGGGCCACATGGGCAATTTTGCCGATGGTGGTGGTCTTGCCCACCCCATTTACGCCTACGATCAGCCAAATGTTGAGCGTGCCCCGCTGCGGCGCAAAGGTGGGATCCCCTACTGTCAGCATCTGCCGCATCTGCTGCTTGAGGTACTTCACCGCCTCCTCTGGGGGCACCACCTCTTCGCGCAGGCGTTTTTGCAGGGCCTGAATGATCTGCTCAGTGGCCTCAACCCCCACATCCGCCTGCAGCAACATTGCCTCAATTTCCTCGACGGCATCCTGGTCGAGAGGGCCGCGGCCCACTAAGGCTTTTAGCTGGTTGATGAGGTTAAGGCGGGTTTTGCCTAGACTTCGCCGCAGCTTTTGCAGCCAGGAGATCTCTTCTACGGAGATCTCTTCGGGTTTGCGCCCTTGGGCCGCCAGGATCTCGGCTGACCAGCGAAAGCCCTCGTCGAAAACCAGCTCTTCCGCCGCCGGCTCTGGGGGCGGGGCGGCCACGGTTGTGGTCACCGGCTCTGGCTCCTCCACAGCAGTGGCTTCTAGGGCCTGCAGGCGCTCGGCAGCACGGGGAGCCAGATCAAAAAAGGAAGGCGCAGCAACCGGCTGGACAGGGGGCGAGGTGGGAGAGACCGCCTCAGTTGCTGCCGCCTCTGGGGCAGAGGGCTGGGATCCGTCGCTTGCAGGCGATTCTGGCGCTGGGGCGGCTGGGGAGACAACCTCTGCTTGAGTGGCTTGGGCTGCAGCCCGCGCCTTTAGGTTGGCATAGGCAGCCTTGGCAAAGGCCAAGTAGTCCTCTGGTGACATGGCTGCCGGCTCTGGCGCTGGGGGGGCCGCCAACTCAGGGTTTTGGGAGGAGGATTCTGCTCCACCCTTGGAGTCGGTGTAGCGACGGCGAAACCAATCGAAGGCCATAATCCCACCTCTACTCTTGTTTTCCAGTTTGGCAGAGCAGTTCTCTTTCTGGAGCGCCGCCCTGCTGAGGAAGGGATCCCTTGGAACGGCGCGGCTCCCCTAAGCGAACACCACCGTCTTGTTGTGGTAGACCAGCACGCGATTTTCCAGGTGATAGCGCACGGCCCGGGCCAGGACTAGGCGCTCCATGTCGCGGCCCTTGCGAATGAGGTCGGCTACTGTGTCGCGGTGACTCACCCGCACCACGTCCTGCTCGATGATTGGCCCCTCGTCCAGCTCCTCGGTGGCGTAGTGGGCAGTGGCGCCGATGATCTTGACGCCCCGCTGGTGGGCGCGCTGGTAGGGGTTGGCACCGGCAAAAGCAGGCAGGGTGGAGTGGTGAATGTTGATCACCGGCGGCGCCTGGCGGAGCAGCCACCCACTTAAGACCTGCATGTATTTGCCCAACACCACCAAGTCAATGCGATACTCCTGGAGCAAGGCAAGCTGGCGGGCCTCTGCCTCGGCCTTGTTCTCCGGAGAAACGGGGATGTGATAGTAGTCGATGCCGAAGGAGCGGGCCAGCGGCTCCAAGTCGGGGTGGTTGCTGATGATCAAAGGGATCTCCGCCGGCAGCTCCCCAGCCCTCTGGCGCCAGATCAGATCCAACAGACAGTGGGGCTGCTTGCTGGCCCACACGGCAATGTGCCGGCGGGTGTCAGAAAAATGCAGCTCCCAGTTGGCCTGGATGCCACGGGCAATGCCGGAGAAAGCGGGGACGATCTCCGACCGTTCCAGACGAAAGCCCTCCAAATCCCACTCGATGCGGCTCAGGAACAGCCCTGCCTCGAGATCCGTGTGGTGGTCGGCGTGAAGAATGTTGCCGTCGTAGCTGTAGATGAAGTTGGAGAGCTTGGCTACCAGCCCTTTTTGATCCGGACAAGAGACCAACAAAGTGGCCGTGGGCATAAAGTCAGCCCTTCTACCCTAGGATTTGAACCAAGAGCAAGCGGGACAGCAGCCTCCATCCCTGGAGCGAGGTATGGCTGCCCCTGTCCAAAAAGGCAGGGGATCTCCAGGCCGAAGCGAGGAAGCTAGGCAGCATCTGCTGTCGGTGGGTTGTTGTCCGCAGGGGCCCCAGGCTCTGCCGCAGCTACGGGTTTTGCAGCTGCCTCGGCGGTGGCGACGGGGTTGGTTTTGGGTGAAGCTGCAACTGCTGTCTGGGGAGCAGAGGCGCGGGCAGCTTTTTCCAGCTCCTGGGCCTCCTGACTTAACTGCGCCTCAAACTCCCTAGCAGCATCCTGTAGGCTGCGCAAGGTTTTAGCTAAGGCACGACCCACCTCTGGCAGCTTGCGCGGCCCAAACACCAAGAGGGCCACTGCAAAGATAACGAGCATTTCTGGCAGCCCAATGCCCAAGAAATTCATAAGCCGTAGGATCCCTTTGCTTCCCTAGCCTGACATCTTCTTGCCCTTGGCCGCAAGCACCTCCCTCCTGCCAAAGCTCTAGCCGCCCAAGACAATGGGAGGGGAATGATAAAATTGCGCTATACCCGTTCTATTGGCCTAGGCTCGCCCATGCTCCAAGCCCTCCAGAAACTCTTCGGGGATCCCAACGATCGCAAGATCCGACAGTACCTCCCTGTCGTCAAGCTGATTAACTCGCTGGAGATTGAGATCGCCTCCCTTTCCGATGCGGAGCTCAGGGCCAAGACCGCCGAGTTTCGCCAGCGCTTGGATAGAGGGGAGTCCCTCGACGATCTCCTGCCCGAGGCGTTTGCGGTGGTGCGGGAAGCGGCCAAGCGGGTTCTCAACTTGCGCCACTACGATGTGCAGCTCATTGGTGGGATGGTGCTGCACGAAGGGCAGATTGCCGAAATGAAAACCGGCGAAGGGAAAACCCTGGTTGCCACCCTGCCTGCCTACTTAAACGGCTTAACCGGGAAAGGGGTTCACATCGTTACTGTCAACGGCTACTTGGCCCGGCGGGACTCGGAGTGGATGGGGCAGGTGCACCGCTTCCTGGGCCTAACGGTTGGCCTGGTGCAAGAGGGCATGTCCAGCGACGAGAAGCGGCGCAGCTACCACTGCGACATTACCTACTGCACCAACAGCGAGTTGGGCTTTGACTACCTGCGGGACAACATGGCCACCGACATCAAAGAGGTGATGCAGCGGCCCTTTAACTACTGCATCATCGACGAGGTGGACTCCATCCTCATCGACGAGGCCCGCACTCCCCTGATCATCTCCGGCCAGATGGCCCGTCCCTCCGAAAAGTACCTCAAGGCGGCCCAGGTGGCGCGGGAGCTGATCCGGGACGAGCACTACGAAGTGGATGAAAAAGCCCGCAACGTCATCCTCACCGACGAAGGTTTTGAAGCCGCCGAGCGGTTGCTAGGGGTCTCCGACTTGTTCGATCCCAAGGATCCCTGGGCGCATTTTGTCTTTAATGCGGTGAAGGCCAAGGAGCTCTTCATCCGGGATGTCCACTACATCGTCCGCAACCAAGAGGTGGTGATCGTAGACGAGTTCACTGGGCGGGTGCTCCCTGGTCGCCGCTGGTCAGACGGGCTGCACCAGGCGGTGGAGGCCAAGGAGGGGGTGCCGATTCAAAACGAGAGCCAAACCCTGGCCACCATCACCTACCAAAACCTCTTCCTGCTATACCCTAAGCTCTCCGGCATGACAGG
Source organism: Synechococcus sp. OH2 (assembly GCF_047462155.1). Taxonomy (NCBI): domain Bacteria; kingdom Bacillati; phylum Cyanobacteriota; class Cyanophyceae; order Synechococcales; family Synechococcaceae; genus Synechococcus; species Synechococcus sp. OH2. The sequence goes on along the minus strand of NZ_JANSIR010000103.1, from coordinate 3,442 downwards.
CACCGCCCGCACCGAGGAAGCCGAGTTCAGCAAAACCTACAACCTAGAAGTCACGGTGATCCCCACCAACCGGCCCATTCGCCGAAAAGACGCCCCCGACTTGGTGTACAAGACCGAAAACGCCAAGTGGAAAGCGGTCGCCGAGGAAATTGCCCACATGCACGCCCAGGGGCGCCCTGTTTTGGTGGGAACCACCAGCGTGGAGAAATCCGAACGCCTCTCGGCCATGCTCAAGGAAATGGGGATCCCACACAACCTCCTCAACGCCAAGCCGGAGAACGTGGAGCGGGAAGCGGAGATCATCGCCCAGGCGGGGCGCAAAGGTGCTGTAACCATTGCTACCAACATGGCCGGGCGCGGCACGGACATTATCTTGGGCGGCAATGCGGAGTACATGGCCCGCCTCAAGCTGCGGGAACGGCTGATGCCCAAGCTGGTGCAACTGGACGCCGACAACCCGCTGGGATCCGTTCCCATGGTAGGACGGGGCGGTGGGCAAGGGTTTGGCGGAACCTCGCCCAAGCCGAAAAAATCCTGGACGGTGGTCTCTCCCAACTTTTACCCCTGTGAGCTGTCACCCCGCACTAGTCAGGCTCTAGACGAGGTGGTGGCGGCGGCGGTGGCCAAGTATGGGTTGAACCGCCTGCCGGAGCTGGTGGTGGAAGATCTCATCGCGGTGGCCTCGGAGAAGGCGCCAGTGCAGGATCCGCTGATTTTGCAACTGCGGGAGGTCTACAACAGCATCAAGGCCGAGTACGAAAAGGTAACCGAGGCCGAGCACGAGGAAGTGGTGCGGCTGGGCGGCCTGCACGTGATCGGCACGGAGCGCCACGAGTCCCGTCGCATCGACAACCAGTTGCGGGGCCGCGCCGGACGGCAAGGAGACCCTGGCTCCTCGCGGTTTTTCCTCAGCCTGGAAGATAACCTGCTCAAGATCTTCGGCGGCGAGCGGGTGGCCAAGCTGATGGATATGTTCCGGGTGGATGAGGACATGCCCATCGAGCACCCGCTGCTTTCCAGTAGCCTGGAGAACGCCCAGCGCAAGGTGGAAGTGTATTACTTCGACCTGCGCAAACAGGTGTTTGAGTACGACGAGGTGATGAACAACCAGCGGCGGGCCATCTACTCGGAGCGGCGGCGCATCCTGGAAGGGGAGAACCTCAAACCCAAGATCCTGGACTACGTGCGCAAGACCGTCGAAGAGATCGTGCGGGCTCACGTCAACCCGGAGCTGCCGCCGGAAGAGTGGGAAATCGATAAGCTGACCGCCAAGATGCAGGAGTTCATCCCCCTGCTCAAAGAGAATCTCAAGGCCGACGACTTGCGGGATCTCTCCTACGAACAGATCTTGAACCACCTGATCAAGCAGGCAGAGCTAGCCTACGAGGCCAAAGAAGCTTTCTTGGATACGTTTGAGCCTGGCCTGATGCGCAAGGCGGAGCGCTTCTTCCTGTTGCAACAGGTAGACACCCTCTGGCGGGAGCACCTACAGCAGATGGAGGCGCTGCGGGAAGCGGTGGGCCTGCGCGGCTATGGCCAACGGGATCCCCTCATCGAGTACAAGAACGAGGGCTATGAGCTGTTCCTGGAGATGATGGACAACATCCGCCGCAACACGGTGTACAACTTGTTTGTCTTCACGCCCCAGATCGTGCAAGTGCCACAGGTGGCACAAGCTGTGCCGGCGCAGGCAGTGGCTGCCAGCCCCGAGACCGGCGGGGTGGTGGAAGCCGATTTCGCCGAGGACTAAGTTGACCCTCTCCCCCGGGAACGACACCCCAGCGAAGGAAAAGACCCGACAAGGCGGGGCAATAGCCAGAAGGGATCCCCACTATTGGGGAAGCCGCTTCTCGAAATCCAGATCCGGCAAGGGCAGATTGGCGGAGCTGCCCCCCTGGCCAGTGAGCATGGCCAGCCGGCGAGAGACTTCGTCGTCCATGGCCATTTCATCCAGTTGGGCGGCAAGTTGCTCGCTGCGATCCTCGGAGAGCTCGCTCATGGCGCGGGTCTTGAGCTGGCGAGCTTGGATGGCATTTTTGGCCGCCTCGAATTGGGACTTGGCCGAGTCGATGTTGTAGGCGTTGTTGACGCGAGTCATCTGCTCAAGAGCTTGGTTTACCTCGTTGATGTCTTTGAGGTTGCTCAGCTCGCTCTTGTAGGCCGCCAGCCGCTCTTTTTCCCGGGCCAGCTTTTGCTTGGCAGCGGTAACGTAGCGCTCCGCTGTTTCCACGTTCTCTTTGAGCGGGCCGAGAACCGCCTCAATTCGCAGCGCTTCCGCCATGGCCAGGCGGGCGGCCTCTTGATCCCCTCGCTGCATGGCCAGGCGAGCCTTATTCTCCAGCGCTTGGTACTCCCGCACCTTTTGCATGTACTTTTGCTCGGCCCGCTGGTAGGCAGCTACCTGGGTGGCGACGGCTTCGGTCAGACGCTGCACGGTCTCTTGCATGGCCCGTAGCGATTCTTCTGCTACCATCACCGCCCCTGTGCCACCCTTGTCCACAGGGATCCCCCACAGCCAGTTCCAAGTACCGACGATAACGCTGCCGGCCCGCTGCCCAAAAATGCCGTAGATGATCTTGCGCGCACCCATGGCTTGCTCCCTGCTCGATAGCTGACTCCTACTGTATTCAATCTTTTCCGCAACTGGGAAGGTCCCCAGGATCCGGCAGGCTGACAAAGTCAAACCCCTCCTCTCTCAAGGCCGGGATCAAGTGGCGCGTCACCTTGGCTACTTGAGATCCTCCCTGGGCGCCATCGTGGAGCACAATTAGAGAGCCAGGCCGCACCTGGGCCAGCACCCGCTCTACTACCAGGGCAACTGGTGGTTCCAGCCAATCTTCGGGCACCACGCTCCACATCACCGGAAAAAATCCCCAGCGGCGCAGATCCACCAGCGTTTGCGGCCAAAACAGTCCGTTAGGGGGACGCACAGCCCGATATTCTTCTGGGATCCCGCCGCAGGCAGCCACCAGGGCGGCTTGGCTGCGCCGCAAGCTGTTGTGCAATTCGCTGCGGCTGAGCTGGGTAAAGGAGTGATGCTGCCAGCCGTGCAGACCAATCCCGTGGCCCTGTTGGCGGATTTGCCGGGCCAGGTGGGGCCAGCGCTGCACCCGTTCCCCCAACACAAAGAAGGTGGCCGGCACCTGAAACTCCTGTAAAACCTGCAACAGAGCTGGCGTGTGCTGCGGGTGGGGGCCGTCGTCAAAGGTAAGGGCCACTTGCCGTCTAGAGGGATCCGCCGGCAGCTCCCAGAGAGCCTCCGGGAAAAGAGTTTTCAGGCCCTGGTGCAGGAGGGGGTAGAGGGCGGAGGGGAGTATCTGCTGAGGCGAAAAGAGCATGGATCGGGATCCCGTCACTTTTTGGATTGCGCTTGGCCGCGCCGTCCCTTGTCAACTTTAACGTAAGGTGCGGAATTCCCCACCGTCTATACGGTGGGGATGGA
>NZ_JANSIR010000102.1:0-1343 GCF_047462155.1 Synechococcus sp. OH2 | reverse complement strand
GCTAAGTGTTGCTACTGTACCCCTTGATTCCTTAACAGGCTGTAGCTCATCTAACAGGAGCTGATATTGCCGCTTCTACCAACCTTACAGGATATGCTGGATACGATGCGGATTGGGTTCTAGAGGCTGCGACCAGCTCCATTGCTACCCCCACAATTTTTGTGGAAGGCTCAGTGGAGCATCGTTACCACCATACCTTACAGGTTGGTGCCACGCCCACTCTGAATACCAGCAACTTTCTTTTAGAAAACATCCAAGTAGGCTCTAACAACGTTTCTCTCATCGACGCAACTGAAGAAGTTATTTTAAGAAGAGTTGATAATGACCAAGTAGCAGGGATTTGTAACATTGTCTGGGTCGTTCCTCCAGACACTCCTGGCAGCCTTGGAATTACAGCTATGGAGCAGGCTCTCTTAATCAATCCTATAAATCCGGTTATTAAGGCAGGGACAGATAATATTTTTACAAACAAAGATACTGGCACTGTCAACCTCAATAACATAGAAAGAGTTGACTTTATCACGCCAGGTGGCATAACTGCGCCTAGTGCCAATCTAGATAAAATCGGGTTTCTCCTTCTGGATAGAGGCGGCAATGACTCTTTTAGGATGGCTGCTATCACCAAGCTTGATCCCAACCCCGTAAATTACATTTACGGATCGGTTGTTGCAGTTGGATCCGGTACTTGGTCGAAAGGCACATTTATTAATACAAACGTGCATAGCGATAAGTGTGGAACTCAACCTCTAGACACGACTATTACTTCTTTTGGACTAAACCAACCGCTATCGGGAGTTTTCGTAAGCTTCCAAGATCTAGGCATATCACCTAGTCAAACATTCTTTGGATACTCAGTAGTTGGCAATGATGTAACCGGCTCAGTTAAAAACTTCAACACGTTCTCAAAAAACACGAATCAAATCAAGGGCGGCTGGGATATGACGGCAGGGGGGGGAATTGTAGCCTATAACCCTCTTGCTAATGACGACACTGCAACCACTCCCCAAAATACACCAGTCACCATCACGATTCTGTCTAATGATGTAGGGTATGTCTTTAATTTGGATCCCAGTACCATTGACCTAGATCCAAGCTCTCCTGGACAGCAAACTACTCTGACGGTCCCTGGAGAAGGCACATACACTGTCAACCTAACTACTGGGGAAGTCACTTTTACTCCGGATCCCTCTTTCACGGGTGCTGCAACTCCAATTCAATACACAGTAAAGGATGCGCAAGGTCTGATTTCCAACGAAGCCACCATTACCGTCACAGTTACTCCAGCATCAACCCCAACGCCGACGCCGACCCCGACGGAGACACCGACGCCAACGCCGACCCCG
>NZ_JANSIR010000101.1:30962-34990 GCF_047462155.1 Synechococcus sp. OH2 | reverse complement strand
GAAGACGACAAGGTGGTGCGCGGTCGTCCCCTGGTGCAGGAGCCGCAGGTGCTGCTGTTGGACGAGCCCACCACGTTTTTGGATCTGCGCCACCAACTGGAGCTGCTGGAGCTGTTGCGACGGCTGCAGCAGGAGCAGGGGCTGACGGTGGTTAGCGTGCTGCACGATCTAAACCTGGCCATTCGCTACAGCCGGCGGGTGGCTCTGCTGGGATCCGGACAGTTGCAGGCCCTGGGATCCCCGCAGGCGGCCTTGACTGCTGAGAGGGTGCGGCAGGTGTTTGGCCTAGAGGTGGAGTGGATCCCAACGCCGGGGGGGCTCCAGCTTTGCCCCTTGCGCAGCGCAGACCCGGCAAGGCCCCTCTGGCTGGGAGGAAAGGGTGTTGAGGCGAAGGTTTGACTTGTTTCTGGTGGTTTTTGGGAGAGTGAGAAGTTATGCGAGTAACCGGCTGGGGCTGGAAGGCAGTGAGTTTGGGGCTGTGTCTGGGGCTGAGTTGGGGATCCCTGGCCCAGGCGCAACCCGCGGCTCGGATTCCTGAGACTCCTTTGCTGGCCCAGGCCACCCCTCGGGGGGCCACCACCATCCAAGAGCAGATTCGCGAGCTAGAAGCCCAGATCGAAGCTGCCCGTCGGCGGGGGGATCAGGCGGAAGTGGAGCGGCTGCAAGCGGATCTGCAGATGTTGCAGCAGGGCACCCCTGTCTTCAACCTGCAGCAGGTTACAGTCACCGGCACCCGCACGGAGCGCACCCTGGCCGACTCGCCGGCCAGCATCACCGTCATCGACCGGGAGCGCCTGCGGCGGGAGCTCATCCAGAACATCCAGGATCTGGTGCGCTACGAGCCGGGGGTGAGTGTGCGGCGAAATGTCCGCTATGGACTGCAAGACTTCAACATCCGCGGCCTTGACGCCAACCGGGTGCTGATCCAAGTGGACGGGATCCGGCAGCCAGAGCAGTTTTCCTTTGGCCCCTTCAACATTGGGCGGGACACCTTTGAGCTGGAGACCCTGAAGACGGTGGAGATCATCCGCGGCCCTGCTTCCACCCTCTACGGCAGCGATGCCCTGGGGGGCGTGGTAACCTACACTACTCTAGATCCAGTGGATCTGCTGGGGGAACGGGACAGCCATGTGGGCCTCTCCAGCCAGTACGACAGCAAAAACCAAGGCTTTGTCAACACCCTCAGCTTGGCGGGCCGCCAGGGGAACCTGGAAGCCCTGCTCATCTACCCCCGCCGCGACGCCAGGGAGCCGGATATCAAGGCAGATCCCAGTTTCAAAGATCGGCAAACGGTGGAGGGGGACAACGTTTTGGCCAAGCTGGTTTACCGCTTCAGCCCCTTGGAAAGCCTCACCTTGACCGGCGAGTACTTCAACAGCCGCACCACCACCACGTTCTCGCGGCGCAACCTGGATCCCGCCGTCAGCTTATTTAGGGAAACCATCGACACCGAGCGCAGCCGCCTCAGTTTGGAGTATCGCTACGCCAACCCAGAGAATCCCGCTTTTGAGCTGGCCACTGTCCAGATCTACTACCAGCCCGCCCGCACCCGCGAGCCCAGTGTAGAGGAGCGCACCCTCACGGTGCAAGGCCGACCCGTACCGGTGCGGCGGGATACCTTCAACGAGCTGGTCAGCAACATTTTGGGAGCCAGCCTGCAGGCCCAAAGCCGCTTCCAAACCGGGGATCTCTCCCACCGCCTGGTGTATGGGATGGAGATCTCCACCACCCGCAACGAGCGACCTCGCAACCGTTTTCAGACCAATCTGCAAACTGGAGCAGTAACCCAAAACATTCCCCCAGATACCTTTCCCACCAAAGATTTTCCCGACTCGGACACCGTGCGCTTTGGGCTGTATGTGCAGGATGAGATCGACTTTGGCGGCGGCAACTTGACTCTGATCCCCGGCATCCGCTACGACACCTACAACCTCACCCCCAGCCCCGATGAAGCTTTCTTGAAAAGCGGGTCAGAAGCGGCCAGCCTCTTTGCCGATGCCATTTCCCCCAAGCTGGGCCTAGTGTGGAGGATTAACCCCAACCTCACCTTTACGGCCCAGTACAACACCGGCTTTCGCGCTCCCCAATACAACGAGATCAACAGCGGCTTTACCAACCTGGTCAGCCCGGTTTTCCGCTATCGCACCCTCTCCAACCCCAACTTGCGCCCGGAAACCAGCCAGGGCTTTGAAGTGGGTTTGCGAGGGATCTACCCGCAGGCCAGCTTCAGCTTGGCGGCCTACTACAACACCTACAACGACTTTATCGAGGCATTCCGGGAGGTGGGATCCGAGCCCTCACCCCCCGGCCCCCCCGGTAGCCCGCCGCCCCCGCCGGTCATCCTGTTCCAGAGCCAAAACATCAGCCGCGCCCGTATCTATGGCGTAGAGGCGACAGGACAATATTTCTTTAGCCCCGACCTAACCGGTTGGAGCCTAAACGGCAGCTTTGCCTGGGCGGTGGGGGACAATCTTACAGAAAACAAGCCCCTGCTTTCAATCGAGCCGCTGACGGCGGTGCTGGGGCTGCACTACGACGATCCCAGCCAGGTATGGGGGGCGAGGTTGGTGGCCACGCTGGTGGCGGATCCGCGGGATCCGCAGCGGGAGGTGGTGCGACCCAACCCCAACGCTCCCCCGCAGATTCCCTTTGTGCCCAGTGGCTATACGGTGGTGGATCTGCTGGGCTACTACAACCTAGACGACAACTGGCAGCTCAATTTCGGGGTGTTCAACCTCTTCGACGAGCGGTATTTTCTCTACTCCGAAACCCGCACCCTCTTTGTTGGCCCTGAAGTGGAGCGGCGGGCCCAGCCGGGGCGCCATGTGGCCCTCAGCTTCTCCAGCCGCTTCTAGGACTCCCCGCCAGACGTGCCCATCGAGATAGCCCCGAGCCATGCTCGCCAAACCCCCCACTCGCACCGACCGGGGATCCGCTTCTTTGCAGAGGGGCTCCCACCCTCGGCTTTTGTGGCGCCTGCAGATGGGGTATTGGCAGCAGGCAGGCATGGCCTACGGGGTGGGTCTGGCCTGGCTGGAGCTGGGCCTGTGGGGGGTGGCGCGGGGCCAGAGCTCTGAGGGGCTGCGCTGGATTGGCTGGGGCGAGAAGCTGCTCAGGGCGGCCCTGCTGGCGGGCTATTGCTCCCTTGCTCTCTCGGTTGCCTGCACCTCGCTGGAGGATCTCCCTGAATTGCCTGGGCAAAGTCGGGAGCTCCGCCCGCTGCGCTGGGAGACTTTGCTCTCGCTGCTTTTGCATCTGTTGGGGCTGCTGGGGTGGGTGGGGTGGGGATCCCGACCTCTGAGAGAACCCGAAGTGCGGATCCCGGTCACGCTGTGGCTGGAGGATCCCCCGCCGGCCCCGCTTGAGGCGGCTGCAGAATCAGCTCTGCCTGACCCAGCGGAGGAGCCGACCCAGCCGGCCTCGGAATCCCCCCCTGCGGCTGCCCCACTCCCGCCCGATCCTGCACCCCAGCAGATTCAAGCTTCTTCACTGACAACCTTGCCAACGCCGCCCCCCACGCCTGTTCCCACGGCGAAGCTGGGGCCGACCCCTACACCCACGCCGATGGCCGCCCCAACCCCTCCGCCGCCCTCCCCAACACCGACGGTCACCCCCTCACCGCAGCAGCCCCCTCCAACTCCGGTGGCTACCCCCACGGCCGCACCTGTGGCCAACAGGCCGCCCTCTGGGGCTGCTACGAGCGCTCCCATTCCCCGCTTCACCCCCCTCATCCAAGGGATCCGTTCGGGTGGCGGGGGCACTGCCGGGAGCAAGGGATCCGAATCCAGCGCTCCTGGGAGGGGTGTCGTTGCTGGCCTCAGTGGATCCCAGGCGCAGGGGTCTGCGCCGACAGCAGGAGAAGGGGCTGGGGAGGCTTCCCCTCCTACCTCCTCGCCTGCAGCAGTGGCTGCCAATCCGGACATCCTGGCCCGCCCCATTCCGGGTCGCAACCCGCCGCCACAGTACCCTCCCCAAGCCCGCCGCCTCGGCCAGCAAGGCCAAGTGCTGTTGCGGGCCAGGGTGGATGC
>NZ_JANSIR010000101.1:30467-30747 GCF_047462155.1 Synechococcus sp. OH2 | reverse complement strand
TGAGTCGTGGGTGACGGTGCCGATTCAATTTACCCTCAATTGACTGTTTTGGAGATTGTCCATGCCGTCTTCTCTTTCTCGCCGTCAACTTTTTGTCCTTGGCCTGGCCAGCCTGGGGGTCTGGGGGATGGGTCGCCAGGCCCAAAGCCAGATCCCGCCAGCTCCGGTTCGGCGAGTGGCCAGCCTCACCTCCTTGACCGCCGATATTCTCTATCGCCTGGCCCCGGACAAACTGGTGGGGATCCCGGCCGGACGTTTGCTGGAGGCGGATCCCCGCTTT
>NZ_JANSIR010000101.1:28809-30281 GCF_047462155.1 Synechococcus sp. OH2 | reverse complement strand
TGGCAGAACGATTGCAGGCATTGGGGATCCCCACCTATCTCACGCAGGTGGACAGTTGGGCTGCCCTGGAAGCAACCATCGCCACTCTGGCTGCGGCTGTGGGAGTGGATCCGGATCCCTTGCTGCGGGAGTACGGATCGCTTTTGCCCCAGGAGCTGCCCCCGGTTCGCCCCAAAACCCTGCTTTTGGTCGGCACCCAGCCGATTCTTGCTCCCAACCGGCAAAGCTGGGCCGGGGATCTGCTGGAGCGCTTTGGCGCCGACAACCTAACGGCTGCCCTGCAAAGCCAAGGGCAATTTCGCGGCTATGTCACCCTTGCGGCAGAGCGCATCCTGGAAGCCAACCCCGAGGTTTTGTTGGTGGTCAACCCGGAGGCGGCGGATCCCTTGGCGTTTTTCCGTGCCCGCCCCTTTTGGAACCAGTTGAAAGCCGTTCAAACCCAGAGGGTCTATGGATTTGACTACTACGGCTTGGTCAACCCCGGCACCCTAGAGAAAATTAGAGCGGCCTGCGAGCAGTTGGCCCAGGTTTTGGGAAGAGAGGCCACTATGCGCTCCTCGCAAGTGAATTATGACAAAACGGCATAGCTTGTTACGAAGTGTAACGACAAATACCAAAGTTAACGGTTGGCCATCGCTAAGGTAGCCGGTGTTCCCCTACGGCAGCGACGATGGCGAACCAATTTGAGCGCCTCAAAAGCGAAAAGGACGGGCTGGCGGTCAAAGCCGAGCTGGAAGCGTTTGCCCGCATGGGCTGGGAGAACATCCCTGAAGACGACCGGGATCACCGCCTCAAGTGGCTGGGGATCTTCTTTCGCAAGCGCACGCCCGGCCAGTTTATGCTACGGCTGCGCCTGCCCAATGGGATCCTGACCAGCGGCCAGATGCGGATGTTGGCGGCGATCATCCATCCCTATGGAAAAGATGGCGTAGCCGACATCACCACCCGGCAGAACCTGCAACTGCGCGGCCTCCCCATCGAGGAGATGCCCCAGATCTTGGGCTACTTGAAGGAGGTGGGCCTGACCAGCATCCAGTCGGGCATGGACAATGTGCGCAACATTACGGGATCCCCCCTCGCGGGCATTGACCCAGATGAGCTGATCGACGTGCGCGGCCTCACCCGCAAGGTGCAGGACATGGTAACCAACAACGGCGAGGGCAACCCTTCCTTCACCAATCTGCCGCGTAAGTTTAACATCGCCATCTGCGGTTGTCGCGACAACTCCGTTCATGCGGAGATCAACGACCTGGCCTTTGTGCCGGCCTTCAAAGCGGGCAAGCTGGGCTTCAACGTCTTGGTGGGGGGCTTTTTTTCGGCCCGCCGCTGTGCCGAGGCCATCGGGCTGGATGTCTGGGTGGATCCCCGCGATGTGGTTCCTCAGGCCAGTGCGGCAAAACCGCATCGGGGTGGTGCTGGATGCCGGGATCCCGGAGGATCTGCGCCAGCGCCATTTGCAGGTCATGCAAGCC